>RGZZ01000044.1 GCA_010028905.1 Pseudomonadota bacterium
GCGCACGCGCTTCTTCCAGGCTCGTTGCGATGTCCGCAGCGCACGCACTGAACGCGGTTGGCGCGCTCCATGGCTTCGCGCAGCGCCGTCTGGTATTGCTCGGCACGCTGGCGTATCTCGCTCATTCGCGCCTCGGCTTCGATCATCGACGCAAGGTTGACGAGCAGGGCTTCACCGTCGACGGGCTCGGCGCGCGCCGCGGTGAGCAGGCCTTCGATAGCGCCGTGCAGCGCCGCCACGGTTTCGGCGGTGGTGTCTCGCCAGGTGCGAGCGGCATCATCGCTCACCAGGGCGTCGTCGCCCAGCTGGCGAGCGAACCCCTCGACCTCTGCCAGGGCTTCCAGCAATCCGCTTGCGAGGCGCGCCTGGTCTCCTCGGCCAGCCGCCACCTCTCGGGTCGCGTGGGCGAATTCTGCGAGTGTGCTCTCCATGGCATGACTGTCCAGCATGAGTGTGTTATCGGGTCAAGTGGCCAGAAAGTCAAGTTCCTTCCCAGGAATCAGCAGATCATCGCCGAAGCGCACGCGCCATCATGTTGAGTGAACTGCAAGTCTCCTTCGTCGGCAGCGGCGTCATGGCCGAGGCCATCCTGCAAGGCCTGCTCCGTCGCCAGCTCGTCGCTGCGGAGCGCATCACCTGCGCCGATCCCTTTCCGGCGCGCTGCGACGATCTTCGCGGTCGCTTCGGTGTCAACACCACGCTGTCCAACCTGGACGCGGTGTCCGCGGCTGATCTGATCCTGCTGTCCGTGAAGCCTCAGGTTCTCCTCGAGGTCATGCGCGAGCTCCGGGGGCACCTCAAGCCAGAGGCTCTTGTGGTCTCCATCGTGGCTGGCGCAACGATGGAGACCATTCGCGCCGAGCTCGCCCACGATCGCGTCGTGCGTTCGATGCCGAACACGCCGGCGCGCATCGGGCAGGGCATGACGGTGTGGACGGCCAGCAGCGCCGTCGGAGAGCCGGGGCGAGAGCAGGCTCGGCTCGTGTTCGGCGCGCTCGGCGAGGAGGTCTATGTCGACCACGAGGAATACCTCGACATGGCCACGGCGCTCTCTGGCACGGGGCCGGCCTACGTCTTTCTCGTGATGGAGGCGCTCATCGACGCGGGTGTGCATCTCGGTTTCTCCCGTCGCATCGCCCAGCAGCTCGTGCTCCAGACCATGCAAGGCTCGGTGGCGTTCGCCCGCGCGGTCGACATGCATCCGGCCGAGCTGCGCAACATGGTCACCTCGCCCGGCGGAACGTCAGCGGAAGCCATCTACCAGCTCGAGAAGGGCGGTCTGCGAACCATTCTCTCGCGGGCCGTGTTCGCCGCCTTCCAGAAGTCGAGAAGCCTGAGCCAGTCGGCCTCTCGAGCCGGGCAGCACGAGCGGGGCGATGGCGTGGGCTCGGGCGGTCAGGCCTGAACCCGTCCGGAAACCCTGGCGCCTCGGACGGGGTCACAGCAGGCGAGGCGCTGCTCGTGCCGGCGGAAGCCCTTGCGAAAGTGCGGGCGTTGCGGTAGTATACAGTTCGTCTCAGAGCAGCCCTTGATGGTTTTCCTCCGACCGCACGTCAAGACGCGCGTCGGGGGCTGCGTGCTCGGCTGCCCTCGTGATCAGTCGAAGACCGCTGCATCGCGCATGTCGTAGGAGGATTCATGTCTGGTCGACAGATCCGTCGTTGGATGGCTCAGGTCCTGATCTTGGCCGCGGTGGCGGGCGTGGGGGCCGCGTGGGGGCAGTTCAATGGCCCTAGCGGGCCTGACAAGTACAACCCCTTCGAGTACAGCAAGGAGCCCACGCGGTGGAAGGCGCCGCCGGTTCCCAAGCCTTACTCTGAAGACAAGCAGAATCGCTACTACACCCTTGCCGACTTCAAGCCGAACGACAAGAATCTCAAGAAGTTCACCAAGAACCTCGACGCAAAGAAGCAGCCCGTCACCATCGACGGCGCAAAGGCGAAGTACGCGCTCTGCTATCTCGAGCGCGGTGACCTCGAGAACTTCGTCGAGTACTGGCTGGCCGGCAGGTTCAAGACGTTCGAGTGCACCTTGATGGTGCCGGAGAGCTTCAACGGCAAGCTGATCTACTACGTCTACGGCGACGACAAGAAGCTCATCCAGGGAGACGATCTGGGGGCTGAGCGCAAGACCGCGCACATCACCCTTTCAGTGGAAGGGGTACGTCGCCTGGTGCTCAAGACAACGGGCGCCGCGTCAACGGAGAACCTGCCTGTGGTCTGGGCCAATCCGACCCTCACTGAAACGAAGGATGACGAGTAGCCTTCAGGCAGCAACGGTGCGATGACAGCTGCGCCCCCCGTCGAGTCGACGAGGGGCGCAGTGCTTTCTGAGCCAGGGTGGGCACGGGTGGCCTCACCCTTCGAGCAGGCTGGCGATTGTGCTCAGGTCGTTCTTGATGTTGGGCTGCTCGCGCTGGGCGACGATCTTCTTGATGGCGTGGGTGACTGTGGAGTAGTCACGCCCCCCGAACGCCTCGCTGATCTCGCGGCAGCGCATGCGCATGAGCTCCTGGGCGAGATACATGGCGATGTGTCGTGGGGTCGAGAAGCGGCGATCGCGCCGTGCGCCGATCAGATCGTCGACCTCGACGTGATAGTAGTGGCTCACCTTTTCGAGGATGTCGTGAAGGGTGACGCGCCGCTGACGCGACGGTCGGGTAGGGCTGAGCGGCTCGAGCGCACGCTGCGCCAGTCCGATGCGAACCACCCGATCTCCGGAGGCGTTGGCCACGGCGAGAACGCGAACGAGCGCGCCCTCGAGATTGCGCACGCTGCCGCTGAAGCGCTCGGCGATGTACTCGATGACCTCGTCGGCAACCGCGGCGTTCGACTCTCGCGAGCGCTGCGCAAGGATCTCGCGGCGCATCTCGAAGGTCGGCGCCTGGATGTCGGCGATCAGCCCCGATGACAGCCGTGAGCAGAGCCGTTCCTGCAGCTGTGTGAGAAGCTGCGGCGGGCGATCACACGTGAGAATGACCTGTCTCCCGCTGGCGGCGATCTGTTCGAAGGTGTGGTAGAACTCTTCCTGGATCCGCTCCTTGCCCACGAGGAACTCGATGTCATCGACCATCAGCAGATCGACCTGCCGGTACTTCTTTCGAAATGCCGGGACACGGCGTTCCTGGAACGCCTCGACGAGCTCGTTGGTGAACGTCTCGCTCGAGGTGTAGACCACGCGAGCTCGCGGACGCGCGCCGCTCATCAGGTGCTTCAGTGCCTGCATGAGGTGAGTCTTCCCAAGCCCCACATCGCCATAGATGACGAGGGGATTGAAGGTGCGACCTGGGGTCTCTGCGGCTTGCCGTGCGGCCTGCACGGCGAGCTGGTTGGTGGGGCCGGTGACCAGGCGCTCAAACGTGAAGCGTGGGTCGTCGGAGAGAGGGGCCGTCGTGCGCGCGCCGCGACGAAGCACAGGCGCTTCCGCCATGTCCGCGGGGGGCGCCATGCGCCTCGCTGCGGTGGGTGCAGGCGTTGAGGGAGCATCGATCATCGGAGCTGCCGCGCGCGCCTCCTCTTCCTCGCGGCTGGGGGCGGTGAACTCCACGTGCCAGTCTTGTTGCGTGAGAGCGCGCATCTCGCAACGGGCCGCTTCGATGAGGCTTCGGTGACGGCCGAGGATCTGCTCGAACGCGTAGCCGTGGGGCATCAACACGTGCATGCGACCGGGCGCGGCCACAGTGCCGACCGACCCGCGCAGGCAGGTCTCGAACGCGGGCCGAGGCAGGCTCTGCTCCATTGCGTCGAGGCAGCGCTGCCACAGATCGCTGGAATCACCGGAAGCCCCTTCGTGAGATCGAAAGACTGAAGTGCTGCCCATGGCCCCTCCGAGATTGACATTGCCGCTGTCCAGCCCGGACCGCGTGGGGCGAACGAATGCGCTCGTCCCACGCGGTTCGGGTCATCTCCCTCGAGATGTCAGCGCTCTCCCAGGCGTGTCTGCGCATTGGCTTGGGGCGCGGTGCTGGCGTGTTTGGCGAGCAAAATTTTGAGTATCTACCCGCTTGTTCCTTCCCTTGAAACATGCACTTATCCACCCGTCGCGTCAACGCTCGGTGGATAACGCCGGGAATGGCAGAGACCATGCCGAAAAAATATTTTTTTGAAGGGTTGAATCCACTTCACTATCCTCACGATCCACGGTTGACGCGCCTCACGGCCGGTCGGTCGCGTCATCTCCCGGGTCTGCGTCGCTCAGGGGCCTCGTGCTTGCGACAGTCTCTCGAGGTGTGTTATCGTGAGTGCGTCATGTCGAGCACCCCTTCTTCCAATTCAAACGAGAGTGTGACGTCCGACGCGGTCCAACGTCACGTCAAAGCCGACATCAGTGATGTCGAGATCGCCCGTCGTGCGCGTCTGATTCCCATCGACGAGGTCGCGGCTCGCGCCGGCCTGCTCCCGGAGGAGGTGGAGCCGTACGGGCGCCACAAGGCCAAGATCTCACTGTCGGCCCTCGACCGCCTGGCGAGTGCCCCGACAGGACGTCTCATCAATGTCACGGCCATCACGCCGACGCCCGCGGGTGAGGGAAAGACGTGCACATCGGTCGGGCTGACCCAGGGCCTGGGCGCACTTGGCAAGAGGGTCATGCTCTGCCTTCGAGAGCCCTCGCTCGGACCGGTCTTCGGGGTGAAGGGCGGCGCTGCTGGCGGCGGTTATTCGCAGGTCGTTCCGATGGAGGACATCAACCTCCACTTCACGGGAGACATCCATGCGGTGACCGCGGCCCACAACCTTCTGGCGGCTCTCATCGACAACCATCTCCTCCAGGGCAACGCGCTTCGCATCGATGCCAACGCCGTGACCTGGACCCGCGTGCTCGACATCTCCGATCGCGCACTGCGGGCCTGCGTCGTGGGCCTGGGTGGCCGCGCCAACGGCCTTCCCCGAGAGACCGGTTTCGAGATCACCGCGGCCTCCGAGATCATGGCCATCCTCGCCCTTGCCGATGGCATCGCTGACATGAAAGCTCGCCTCGCGCGCATGGTGGTAGCCTTCGATCAAGAAGGTGCTCCCGTCACGGCCGATCAGCTCGGAGCGACGGGCGCCATGACCATCTTGCTAAAAGACGCGATCAAGCCGAATCTCGTGCAGACGCTCGAGGGCCAGCCCGCCTTCATGCATGCGGGGCCGTTCGCCAACATCGCCCACGGCAACAACTCGGTTCTCGCCACGCGTCTCGCGCTGAAGCTGAGTGACTATGTGGTCACCGAGAGCGGGTTCGGGGCTGATCTGGGCCTCGAGAAGTTCTATGACATCGTGGCGCCTCGCGCGGGATTCCGCTCTGACGTGGCGGTGGTGGTGGCGACGCTGCGCGCGTTGAAGGCTCACGGCGGCCTGAAAGACGCCGAGCAGTGGAAGAAGCCCGATGCCGCGGCGCTGCGGGCGGGCTTTGCGAACCTCGATCGACATCTCGACAACGTGGCGCGGTTCGGTGTCCCTGCCGTGGTGGCGATCAACCGCTTCCGCGACGACACGGCAGAGGAGCTTGCCATGGTCGTCGACCACTGCCGCGCGCGTGGTGTTCGCGCGGAGATCTCCGAGGTGGTGGCCAGGGGAGGTCCTGGAGGAACGGCGCTCGCCGCTGCGGTGCTCGAGACCCTCGAGTCTACGCCCTCGCGCTTCGCTCCGCTCTATGGCGATGGCCTTTCCATCGAGGAGAAGATCCACCGCGTGGCGACCACGCTGTACGGCGCGGGAAGCGTGGTGTACGAAAAAAAGGCGCAACGCGACCTGGGTCGCCTCGTGAAGCTGGGCTTTGGCAATCTTCCCATCTGCATTGCCCGCACCCAGCTCTCGTTCACCGATGATCCGAGCCGCAAGGGCGCGCCCACCGGCTGGGAGATGCACGTGCGCGAGATCCGACCGTCTGCGGGGGCAGGCTTCCTCGTCGTGCTCACGGGTGAGATACTTCGCATGCCAGGCCTGCCTTCCCAACCTGCGGCGGTGGGCATGGACATCGACGAGAACGGCCACATCACGGGCCTCTTCTGAGAGAGCGCTGTCGCGTTACTGCAGCACCACGGGAACGAGGCGCATGTACTCGAGGTAGTAGCGGTGCAGGAACTCGTGCAGCACACGTTCCTTGCGCGCGGTTGATACGATGGGCTCGGGCAGGGCCTCACCGTCGGTCTTGAGCGCGTCGTCGAGCAGCTGCGCGGCTTCCTGGGTGAGGCAGGCGCGCATGATCGAAGCGCGCTGCAGCGGCGGGATGTAGGCCGACTCGCCTCCCGCGCGCACGAAGGCTTCGAGGATGGCGATGACCTGTCGCGGCTGAAGGCGGGCGGCCTCCTGGAAGGTGGCCAGGATCTCGCCTTCCTGGAGCCAGAGCCGCTGCGCCACATCTGCGCACGACGTCACGTCGCGGCGCACCAGTCGCTCGACCTCCTGCTCCATGGCGACGAGGTTCATGAATCGTGTGCTGGTCGTCGATCGCGCCGCGGCAAAGGCCATCAGCTCGCCGAGAACCCGTTCCTGCACCTGCGCATTCTGGTAGTGGAGCAGATGGGCGAGCTCACGGGTGAGCTCATTCGCCGAGGCACGCTTCATGCCAGCCATGATGCCTGTGGTGATGCGGGTGGCGGTCTCTTCCGAAAGCGACAGCAGGAGGAGCGCCAGCTTCTGCATCGGCGTGAGCGGCGGGTCCTGGCGAAAGCCCTTGCGCATCACGCAGCGGATGAACTCCACGAGGTCGTCTTCCTCACGCCAGTCGCCGGTGAAGAGAAGGGTCAGTCGGTTCCAGATCCGGTCGAGGCGCTCTTCCGGCGTGCTCTTCAGCGTGATGAACCCACGGGCGAGGCGGCCGATCTCGTCGGGGGTTAGCCCTGAGAAGACGCGGTCGGAGAGGGCGCGAGAGTAGTGCACCGACATGAGGAGCGCGGCCGCGACCTCCGGCTCGACGGGAACCGTGTCTTCGGCGGGCGCTGGCGCAACGGAGGCCTCCGGCTCGCTGTCGGCGAAGGAAGGTTCGGTGGAGGACTCGTCGTGCGGTTCCATGCTCAGTTCGCTCCTGTGGCTCGCGGGGCCGTTCGCGGGGTGGGATCCGGAGCTCATCTCTTCGCTTCCGGAGGCGGGTCCCCTCCCTCTCTTCGCTCGTCTGGCCCTGCAGAGGAGCCCCGGAGCGGGTCGCAGAAGCGACTGGAGTGACCGAGCCCGTTCGCCCGCCCGCCTCCTCAACTGCTTCTCTCTCTTCTTCCAGCGCAGCGGGCCCCGCCTTCATCCCGGCCAAGCCGCGGCCGCTCTTCATCCGCTTTCTCGAGTGGGTCAACCGTCTGCTTGCGCTTCCGCTGGTGGGCATCGATGTGGAGATGCCGCCCGCCGATCTGGCGCGTCTGCGTGCGCTGCCTCGCGATGCCGCACTTCTCGTGGCGTCGAACCATCCCTCGTTCAGCGACCCGGCGGTGGTCTTCGAGGTCAGTCGCCGCTGGGGACGTCTCTGCATCTGGATGGCCGCGCGCGAGCTGTTCGGCCGTCTCGGCGGATGGATGGGAACCGTGCTTCGCCGCACCGGTGCGTTCTCGGTCTGGCGTGGGGGGCACAACCAGGACGCCGCCGAGTTCGTTCGTCGAACGCTGGCCGAGCGCAGGTTTCCCGTCGTGGTCTTTCCGGAGGGGCACACCTTCTACCTCAACGACGTTCTGCTCCCCCTGAAGCCGGGGGTGGCCGCCTGGGCTGTCGACACCGTGGCCGCCCATCCGGGGCTCTCGGTGCGCATCGTGCCCCTCGTGATCCGGTACAGGTACGTCGAGGACATCCGCGCGCCCCTCGACGCCGCGGTCTCGGAGATGGAGGCGAGGGTGATGCGACGCGTCGCGCCCGTGCCGCCAGGCGCGTTCTGGCCGCGTCTCTACCTGCGCCTGCATCGCATCGCCGACGTCATATTGTCGCGTCAGGAGAGGTTGCACGGCTCTTTGGCGAGACACGGCGCAGACATCGATGAGCGGGTGCAGTCTCTCTGCGCCACCATCCTCCGACGTCTCGAGCGGCGATACCTGGGAGAGGAGGGGAGAGGCGACTTCTTCGACCGCGCCCGTCACCTCATGGCCCTGCTCAAGGACGACGACGATCCGGAGCATCAGCGCGACGCCGTGACGGCGCGCTTCGCGTGGGCCCTCTCCACGTTCTGGGCGGGCTATCTGTCGCCGGAAGCCTCTCCAGAGCGCTTTGCGGAAACCGTGTTGAAGCTTCAGCGCGAGATCACCCGTCGGGTTCCGCTGTCGTTTCGCGCCCGTCGCGTGGCGCAGGTGCGGGTGGCCGAACCCATCGACGTGTCGTCTGCCCTTGCCGACATCGATCTGACGACCCACGCGACGCGACGAGAGGCTGCCGATCGCGTTCTGGCCGTGCTCACCGAACGCATGCGCGGCGCCCTGGCCCATCTGGTGGCGTCGCCAGGGTGACCCACGTCACGCGCTCAGGGGGCCTTCTGCGTCGAGCTTCGTGATGGGCTTGCTCAGCGGCCTTTCGTGGAGGACGCGTCGGGGACCCGCCACCGCTGCTGCTCCTCGTCGACGCGACGCATCTCCGCCTGGAGGCGGTCCTCGCTCCATCCCAGGGTCTCACGCGCAATCGAGGCGGCCCGTGCAATCTCCTCGGCGCGGATGCCGGCGTGAAAGGCCCTGGTGCGTCGCGCAAGGACGTCTGCGAGGTGCATGGCCATCTCCGATTCGAAAGCGTACACGATCTGGGCCGCGATGTCTGGCGCGTGCGCTGTGAGCTGCTGACCCAGCGTGTCCTTGCGCAGCCTGGCCAGCTCTCCGACGGCCACGGCCCGCGGTCCATACACCGCGCACAGATGCGCAAACGTGTCCGCAGGCAGCGTGGAGGGCGGCGTGCGACTGTCGTCGAGACGGGTGACCAGCACCTCGTCGGCCGTCTGGCAGCGGCCAGCAGGCGGCGCCCCACGTCGCTGGGCGACCTGCGCGGCCAGGTCGACCACCTGGCGGGCCATGATCCGATAGGTGGTGAGCTTGCCGCCGACGACGGTGACGAGACCGGGGCGCTCCTCCACGATCTTGTGCTCACGGGAGACGCTGCTGGGAGCGCCGTCGCTCTCTGGGTGATAGAGCGGGCGCAGACCGGCCCAGGTCGACAGGATGTCGTCGTGCTCGATGGGGCTGTCCGGGAAGTAGTGACGTGCGATGTCGAGGATGTAGGCGACGTCTTCGGCGGTGGCCTGCGGCGGCCCGTTTCGCGGATCGTAGTCGGTGTCGGTGGTTCCCACGATGGCCAGGGTGCCCCACGGGATGGCGAACAGGATGCGGTGATCACGGGGGCTGCTCATGACCACCGCGTGGTCTCGTGGGAAGCAGGCCCTGCGCACGGTGAGATGCACGCCCTTGGTGGGACGGACCAGCCGACGCTGCAGCCCTCCGCGCGATCGCAGCAGATCGCTCCACGGCCCGCACGCGTTCACCACGCATCGCGCGCGCACCGTGAGCGATGCGGCGCCCTCACCGTCGAGCACGTCGCGCACGCGGAGCCCGCGGATCTCGCCGTCGGCCTCGATGAGCTCGTCGACCTCGACGTAGGGCACGCAGTCGGCCCCGTGCTCCCAGGCGCTGCGCGCATTCTCGAGGGTGAGGCGCGCGTCGTCGGTGACGGCGTCGTAATAGCTGCACCCGCCGCGCAGCCCCTGCGCGCGCAGGGCAGGCTCGAGCTGTCGCAGGCTCGCGGCGCTGAGCCGGCGATGCAGCCCCAGGTTCTTGTAGCCCGCCATGGCGTCGTAGACCCAGAGACCGAGATCGAGCAGCGCGGGGCTCACGGGGTCGCCTTCGTAGAGCGGGAAGAGAAAGGGGGTGGGGTGCGCGAGATGCGCGATGAGCTGGCACTGGCGAGCCCGTTCCTGCAGGGCTTCCCACACGAGGTGGAAGGCCTTCTGCTCGAGATAGCGGATGCCGCCGTGCAGCAGCTTCGACGAGGCGCTGCTTGTGCTGCAGGCAAAGTCTCCACGCTCGAAGAGCGCCACGCGTAGCCCGCGCATGGCCGCGTCTCGCGCCACGCCGGCGCCGGTGATGCCGCCTCCCACCACCACGATGTCATAGACGCCCTGCCCCGCGCTTGCGAGAACCTGGGCTCTTCCGTCTGCGTTGAAGGGGCGTGCGCCGCTCATGCGTTCACCTCGCGCGCGCCGCCCGTGCTCAGCAGGAGCGCGTACGGCGCGAAGATCATGGCCATCAGCACCAACCCGTAGGCCGACGCGTCGAAGTACCGCGCATCGGCGATCTGGGTGAAGATGGCGAGAGAGGCCGGATACCACCGGGGGGGGCAGATCATCAGGGTGATGGCCACATCGGTCATGCACGAGATGAAGATCATCAGGCCGCCCGCGACGATGCCGGGGCGGATCAGGGGCAGCAGCACCCGTGTCATCGTCAGGTCGTGGGAAGCGCCGAGCGTCTGCGACGATTCCTCCATCGCGGGTCCGACCTGTTGCAGCGAGGCGGTGATGGCGCGCACGGCGTAGGGGGCGCGGGTCACCACGTAGGCGGCGATCACGAGGGTCACTGTGAGATGCAGCGCCAGGGGGGGATGGTTGAACACCGTGACGAGTGCGATGGCGAAGGCGGTTCCCGGCAGCACGAACGGCAGGGAGACCACGAAGTCGAGCGCCTGACGCCCCCGAAGGCGCGTGCGGTGCACGGTGTGCGCGACGCAGAGCGCGACGGCGAGGCCCCCCAGCAGCGCCAGGGCCGACAGCACCAGCGAGTTCACGAGGAACAAGGGCGATCTCACCAGGGCTTTCTCGAGATGGGCCATCGTGTAGGTCTGGGGGAGCACCGTGCTGCCCCAGGCGCCCGAGATCGAGAGCAGCACGATGACGCACAGGTTGATGACCGGGAAGGCGAGCACCGTGGAGACGGCTGTGAACGCTGTCACGACCGCCGCGCGCGATTGAATCGGTCGCGAAGACGCCGCCGCCCGACCGGTCACGGTCTCGAACCGGTTGCGCTCCACCAGTCGCTTCTGCACCGCCAGCACGCCGAGGATGACGGCGATCATCACGGTGGAGAGGGTGGCCGCCCCCCCCCAGTACGCGTTTCCGGACATGTCGCGGTAGGCCTCCACCACGATCATGCGGGTCTTCGACGGCATGAGCAGCTGCAGGGTCGCGAAGTCGCCGAACGATCGGATGAACGCGAGAAACGCGCCCGCCGCCACGCCCGGCAGCAGCGTGGGCAGGGTCACCCGCCAGAACGTGAGCGTGCTCGGCGCGCCCATCACGCCAGAGGCCTCTTCGAGGGAGGGGTCGATTCTCTCGAGCGCGGCGGCGGTGGTGAGGTAGACCAGCGGAAAGAACGAGAAGACCTGCACCACCCCGCATCCCAGCGGGCTGAACGGGTTGAGAACCGGTCCGATGGTGGTCGTGACGATGCCGGAGCGCCCGAAGAGGAACTGCACCGAGAGCGCCATGAGGAACGATGGCATGGCCAGGGGCAGCACAGCCAGCACCCGAAGCAGCCCCGCGAGCGGGAGGGCGACCCGGCCCAGGGCCCAGGCCACGCCGAGGCCCAGAGCGCTGCACCCCACGGTGACCGCGCCGGAGAACAGCAGGCTGTTCAGCAGACCGACGCGGTATCGGGGCGTGTGAATGAACTCGCGGTAGTAGTCGAGGGTCGCGTGCCCTGCGAGGCGCTGCACGAAGCCCAGCACGTCGCCACGAGAGAGATCGGCGAAGACGTTCGACGGTTCGCCGGAGAGGCTCACCCAGACGAGGCTCAGCAGGGGAACGACGAGGAACAACAGCAGGAACGCGACGAGGGTGGCGGGCACGATCAGCGCGCGCAGCCGGCTCATCATGGGGTGCTCTCCATGGTCGGGCCCACGCTCTCCGGATCGGGGTCGGAGAGGATGAGCACATCTTCGGGCGCCACGGTGAGCCGCACGGCCTGGTCGGCCGCCACGTCCACGTCCGTTGCTCCGCCGGAGCGAACCACGATCTCGGTTCCAGCCACGATCACCACGTGCTTGACGGTGGCGCCGAGGAACATGCGCAGGCTCACGACGCCTTCGATGACGTTCTCGGCGGTGGCGTCTTGTGCCAGGAACCGAAGGGCTTCAGGACGGATCGCCACCGTGAAGCGATCGCGCGGCGGCGGTGTGACCGTGGCGAGCGCCAGTGGGCTGCCCTCGAGCCGGACGCGCCCGCTGGCGTCGGCCTCGGCCGTGAAGACGTTCTCCAGTCCGAGGAAGTCTGCCACGAAGCGGGTGCGCGGGCGCTTGTACACGATCTCTGGGGTGTCGAGCTGCTCGATGCGACCGCCGCGCATGACCGCGATGCGATCAGAGATGGCGAGGGCCTCTTCTTGATCGTGCGTGACATAGAGGGTCGTGATGCCGGCGCGGCGCTGCATCAGGCGGATCTCCTCGCGCATCTTGATGCGCAGGCGGGCGTCGAGGGCCCCGAGCGGCTCGTCGAAGAGCAGCACCCGGGGGCGGGTGATCATGGCGCGCGCCAGGGCCACACGTTGCTGCTGCCCGCCGCTCAGCTCACCAGGGCGACGACGGCGGTACTCCGTCATCTCGATCATGGACAGCGCCTCGTCGATGCGCTTGCGACCGTCATCGTCGACGGCGCGCACGGGCGAGGTGGCGAGCAGCCCCAGTCTCGCGGGAAGCGACGACCTTCGCCAGCGCTCGGCCATGAGCCCGTAGGCGAGGTTCTCCTCAACGGTCATGTGCGGGAAGAGGGCGTAGTTCTGGAACACCATGCCGCACGAACGCTCCGGCGCAGCGACGCCCCGCATGGAGCGCCCATCGAACGAGATGTCGCCACTGTCCGCGGTCTCGAGGCCCGCCACGCAGCGCAGCGTGGTCGTCTTGCCGCATCCGCTCGAACCGAGAAGGGTCACGAGCTCTCCCTCTGCGATATCGAGGGAGACCCCCTTCACCGCTTGGAAGGAGCCGAAGGACTTCACCAGGTTGGTTATCGTGACGCGGCTCACGGTCTCACTCCCACAGCCATCGGCTGGTCTCGATCTCGTTCTGCCAGCGGGTTCGGATGCGATTGAAGCTCGCGCCCATCCAGTCGACGTCGAGCGGCATGGCGGCGGCCAGCAAGCCGTCGAGGGTGGTGTCGAGGAGGCGGGGCGGGCCGTAGGCCGGGTCGCGCACGAAGCAGAGCCGGTTGAGGATGCCCTGCCCTTCGTGGCTCATGATGAAATCGATGAAGCGCTTCCCGTTCTCGGCATGCGGCGCGTCGTGGATGAGCGCCACCGGATCGACGATGACAGGGGAGTCTGGGAGGATGGCCCAGCGCAGGTTCTGCTGGGCCGCGGCGATGGCGGCGGGGTCGCCGCTCTGCTGGAGGAACTCGAGCACCTGGTGTTCGAAGTGGATGCCGATCTTGACCTCGCCGCGGCTCACCGGGAGGCTGGGCGGGGTATCGGCGTAGCGCTGGAGGTTGGCATAGAAGCCCCGCAGCCATCGCCATCCCGCCTCTTCGTCGCCCGTGTCGCGCTTCGAGCGCATGAGTGCCGCCTGCAGGAAGAGCATGGCGGTCCCGGAGCTGGCCGGGTCCCACATGATCAGCTGGTCGCGCCACTGGGGCTCGGCCAGGTCGCTCCAGCGCTTCGGAAGCTGCTCGGGGGAGAGCACGGTCGGGTTGTAGGCGAATCCGAGTCCGATCACGGTGACGCCCACCCAGCGCCAGTCGCTGTCGCGCAGGATGAGGTTTCCCTTCGACAGGGGCATCGACTCCCACCCGCGCGGGCGATACGGCTCGAGGAGCCCTTCGTTGGCTGCCGCGATGAAGGGCACCATGCCGCCGCCCCCGATCCAGACATCGGCGCGCGGGTTCCCCTTCTCGGCGCGAAGACGCGAATAGACCCGCGTGGTGCCTTCCTTGATCTGCTCGACGTGAATGCCCGTCTGCTCTTCGAAGGGCTTGATCCAGGCTTCGGCGACGCTGGCCGGGAAGGGCGTGTACACCATCACGGTGGGCTTCTGATCGCGCGGTGCTCGCGCAGCGATGATCGCCACGATGACGATGATCGCCGCCAGGGCCGCGGCGCCGGTCAGACGGCGCGCCATTCTGCGCCCTCACCCGCCCGCGGGGGTGGGGTCTTGCGCCGCCCACGCCCGAGAGCGCTCCACGGCTCTCTGCCAGGCGGCGTGGAGCGTGTCGCGCGCGTCGACCGACATCGCCGGCTCGAACACCCGATCGATGCGGATGCGGCGGGCGATCTCGTCGGTGCTCGAGAACATGCCCACCCCGAGTGCGGCAAGGCACGCGGCGCCCATGGCTGTCGATTCGACCACCACGGGGCGCTCGACCGGGATGCCCAGCACGTCGGCCTGGAACTGCATCAGGAAGTCGTTGCCCGTCATGCCGCCATCGACCCGCAGGCGCTCGAGCGCATGTCCGGCGTCGGCGCGCATGGCCTCGATGAGGTCACGCGTCTGGTAGGCCACCGACTCGAGGGTGGCGCGCGCGATATGCGCCGCGCGGGTGTCTCGGGTGATGCCCACGATGGCGCCTCGCGCGTACATGTCCCAATGGGGGGCACCCAGCCCTGTGAAGGCCGGCACGAGGTACACCCCCCCATTGTCGGTCACGCTGGTCGCGAGCGGCTCGATGTCCGGCGCCCGTCTGATGAGCCCCAGGCCGTCGCGCAGCCACTGCACGGCCGAGCCGGCCGAGAACACGCTGCCCTCGAGCGCGTATTGGACGGGCGCGTCCGCGAGCTTCCATCCCACGGTGGTGAGGAGGCGACTCGACGATGTCACGGCCCGCTGACCGGTGTTCATCACGAGGAAGCAGCCGGTGCCGTAGGTGTTCTTCGCGCTTCCGGGCGTCGCGCAGGCCTGGCCGAACAGCGCGGCCTGCTGATCGCCCGCCACCCCCATGATCGGGATGCGCGCCCCGAAGTGCTCCGGCTCTGCGGTGCCGAACATGGCGCTCGACGGGAGCACCTCGCCGAGGAGACGGCGATTTATGTCGAACGCGGCGAGGAGATCGTCGTCCCATGTGTTGGCGCGGATGTCGTAGAACATGGTGCGGGAGGCGTTGGTCACATCGGTGGCGTGGGTCTTGCCGTTGGTGAGCCGCCACAGCAGCCACGAGTCAACGGTTCCGAAGGCGATGTCCCCCACGGCCACCCGCGCCTCGAGGCCGTCGATGTGATCGAGGAGCCAGCGCACCTTGGAGGCCGAGAAGTAGGCATCGACCTCGAGGCCCGTGTGCTCGCGGATGATGGGGGCCAGGCCCACGCGCCGCCACTGCTCGCAGATGGCGGCGCTGCGCCGGCACTGCCAGACCACGGCCCGTGACACCGGCTGGCCTGTGGCGCGGTCCCACAGCAAGGTGGTCTCGCGCTGGTTCGTGATGCCGATGGCCGCGATCTCTGTGGGCGAGATGCCGGCCTCGGCGACGGCGGCGCGCCCGGCCTCGATGGCGGTGGAGAAGATATCTTCGGGATCGTGCTCGACCCAGCCCGATTGGGGGAAGTGCTGCGGCACCTCGCGGTAGCCTCGCCCACGCACCGCGAGCGAGGCGTCGAAGATCATCGCGGTCGATCCGGTGGTGCCCTGGTCGAGCGCCAGGATGAATGAGTCGGACACGTCAGTCGCCTGCCTTCTCCGTCAAGTCGCGCAGCACGCGGTCGAGTACGCTCGGGCGGTTGGTCATGAGGGTGTCGACCCCCATGGCCACCATCCGGCGCATCTCGTCGGCGTCGTCCACGGTCCAGACGTGGATCTTCCCGCCGTGTCGGTGCACCCGCTTCACGACCGATGGCACCACCAGCATGTGGTGCACGGCCGCCGATGGGACCCCGTCATCGAGGTCACCGTCGCGTGGCGCGTGCGTGCCGTAGAGGCGGGCCACCGAGATTCGTGATGAGCAGCGGCGGATGTAGTCGAGCGAGCCGTGATGGAACGACGTGACGATGCATCGGTCGTGGAAGCCGGTCTGCTCGAGCACGAGGGCCACGGCATCGCACAGGGGGGCCACGATGCCCTGGCTGAACTTCATCTCGATGTCGAGCGTGATGCCGTGGGCGCGGGCCAGCTCGATGACGTCGACGAGGCGGGGGATTCGCTCTCCCGCGAAGCGTGGAGCGAACCAGGCCCCCGCGTCGAGCGAGCGCAGCTCTTCGAGGCGCTTGTCTTCGGGAACCCCTTCCCCGTCGGTGGTGCGTTCGAGGGTGGCGTCGTGGAACACCACCGGGAACCCGTCGAGGGAGAGGCGCACGTCGAACTCGATCATGCGGGCCCCCTGCTCGATGGCCAGCGCGAAGGCGGCCATGGTGTTCTCGGGGGCTTCAGCGGAGGCACCGCGATGCGCGCAGTTGACGGTGGTCACGGGGGGGCGTTCGCGTCTCCGGAAGGCCTTCCCTCCTGGCATCGGTGGGTCGCCCGTCGACAGCAGAGGGGGGGGCGTCTCCCAGGGAGAATCTCCTTCCAGCAGCGGTCGTGCCGGAACCCAGGCGGGCCGAGCGGCGGGAGGCGGAGCATCACATGGCAGAGACGGTCCTCGTGGTCGATGATGAGGAGGCCATCGTCGAGATCATCGAGATGAGCCTGCGGCGCGAGCAGTACACCGTCATCCGCGCGCTGTGCGGAACCGAGGCGCTGTCTGCGGTCGAGCGATCTCGCCCCGATCTCGTGCTGCTCGATGTCGGGCTTCCGGACATCGATGGGTTCGAGGTCTGCCGGCGCATCCGCCTCGCTTCCGAGGTTCCCATCATCATGGTCACGGCGCGGGGCGACGACGAAGACAAGATCGCCGGGCTGGGGCTGGGCAGCGATGACTACGTCGTGAAGCCCTTCAATCCGAAGGAGCTGGTGGCGCGCATCCGTCGCATGCTCGAGCGGGTTCGCAAGGCGTCTGAGGCAGCGGCGCCTGCGTCCCTGAAGATGCGCGAGATCGACATCGACGTGGTGCGGCGCCGTGTCACCGTCGACGGGCGCGCGGTGAGCCTCACCCCGAAGGAGTATGATCTCCTCGTCTTCCTCGTGCGCCATCCGGACCAGGTGCACGGCCGCGACGACCTGCTGCGCGAGGTCTGGGGCTCTGACGCCTACGACGCACGCTCTGTCGACGTGCATGTGAAGTACCTGCGCGAGAAGCTCGGCGAGCCCTGCAACGCCTACCTGCAGACGGTGTGGGGCAAGGGCTACAAGCTCTCGGAGACCCTGAAGAAGTGAGTCGATGGGCGCGTCTGCGCTCGATCCGGGTTCGCCTCATCGCTACCTATCTCGTTCTCCTGTTCTTCTCCATGGCCGTGACCTATCTGCTCTTCCTCTCGCGGGTGCGCGGGTATCTCGAGCAGCGCACCCTCGAGCAGCTGGTGGCGCAGAGCCGGATCATCGGCAACCTCATCAGCGGAACCTATGCCTACGGTGACGGCAACCTATCGCTCATGGCCGGAGACCTCCACGCCCAGTTCCGGGATGTGGCTGATGTGCGGGTGCGCATCTACGACACCGACGGCGCCCTGGTCTCAGACACCCGTGATGAGACGGGGCAGGGAGTGGGCAGTGAGATGCTCTCGACCGCGGGGCGCGGCGCGCTGAACGACCGTCAGGAGATCTGGGTGGAGGGCGGCGATGAGCGGGTCGAGCATGTGAGCAGCCCGCTGCGCGCGTCCGGCCAGGTCATCGGGGTGGTGGATGTGTCGTCTGCGGTGCGCGACCGCGAGACCCTGGCCGACATCCGGTCGATGATGGGGCTGGCCCTGGTAGCCTCGATGGGCGCGTCATGGATTGTGGCCTTCCTGCTGTCGAAGACCATCGTCGGCCCCATCGAGGGCATCCGCACGGCCGCCGACCGCATCGCGGGCGGCGATCTCTCGCATCGGGTGGCCGCCGGCGGCGATGAGCTGGGGCGGCTTGGCAAGGCCATCAACCACATGGCGGCCCAGCTCGATGCCCGCATCCGCGAGATCGTGGGGCAGAAGAACACCTTCGACACCTTGCTGGCCACGTTGCTCGACGGCGTTGTGGCGCTCGACCGGGAGAACCGCGTCCGGTTCATGAACCGCGTGGCCGAAGCGCTGCTCGAGACCACCCCCGAGCGCGCCATCGGTCGCCCCTTCACCGAGGTCGCGCCTCGGGTAGACGTGGCCGCCTTGCTTGCGGAATGTGGTCAGGAGAGCCATCTCGTGATCAAGGAGTGCCCGCTGGGTGATCGCATCGTCCGCTTCTACTTCCTGCCCTTCGACGACGAGGCGCACGCTCATCTCGGCATCATGGCGGTGCTGCACGATGTCACCGATGTGCGTCGCCTCGAGGAGGCCAGGAGCCAGTTCTTCGGGAGCGTATCGCACGAGCTGCGCACGCCCCTCACCATCATCAAGGGCTTCGCGCTGAACCAGCTCGACAACGATCGGGTTGCGGAAGACCCTGAGCTGAAGCGCTCCCTCGAGATGATCGACCGGGAGGCCGATCGCCTCTCCCGGCTCGTCGATGACATCCTCGAGCTCTCCCGCCTGCGCAGCCGGAAGATGAGCGTCGATCTGGCGCGGGTCGAGGGAGAGGTGCTGCTGTGCGAGACCATCGAGCAGATGGAGGGGCACGCGGCCCGCGCCGGCATCACCTTCCAGAGCGCTCTCTGCGGCGGCTCGTCACCCCTGCGCGCCGATCCCGATCGTCTCAAGCAGGTTCTGCTCAACATCATCGACAACGCGGTGAAGTACACCCCTGTGGGCGGGCGCGTCGAGGTGACCTCGGCGCGGGAGGAGGGGCGATG
>RGZZ01000045.1 GCA_010028905.1 Pseudomonadota bacterium
ACTGACGGGTAGAAGCCCATCTGGGCTTCTAATGACGGGTAGAAGCCCCCCCCGACGGCACCGCGCCATCCGCAGAAATCACAGGCACAGGCTGCGAACGCCGCGTGGCGTCGGCGGCCGTGGCGAGGGCGAGCCAGCGCTCCCTCAGATGCAGGGCCAGGCCACGGCCGGTGAGATCGTCGAGCACCTCGCGCACGCGCGTCGGGTCTGCGTCGATGCCCTGCTGGCGCAGCGCGCGCAAGACCCCCTCCTCGCTCTGGGGGCAATCGCAGATGGACGCGTGCACGGCAGCGGCCACTGCGTCGAGCCGAAGCACCTTCGGGGTCCCCAGGGCACGCCCATCGACGATGACCGCCCCATCTCCATCCGCTTCATAGACGAGGAAGGGCAGCGGAAGGCGCGACCAGCGGCGCTGCCAGGCACCGACCGCACGATGGGTCTGGGCGTGGAGGTCTGCGTGGGGATCGGTGCCTTCCTCCTCGACGAACTCGTAGGCCACCTGATCGATGTCAATCCCCGGTCGATGGACCGCGCGATAGAACGGATCGGGGCGGAGCGGACCCAGGCCGTAACGCGCCGGCTCAGCGTGATAGGGCGAGAACCGGACGATCTGCACGGGAAACGAGAACGGGGGGTCGAGGTGGGTCAGCAGCGAGACCACGCCCAGCTGGCGCTCGACCTCTTCCCGCGTGGACTGGGGCACCGCGAGGAGCACGTTGTGCGACACCCGTACCCCGGCCTCTTTGGCCCATCTGAGGAACTGGACGTTGTGGAAGGTCGTGGTGCCCTTGCTGATGCGCTTGAGCAGACCATCATCGAAGTTCTCGGTGCCCGGCTGGACCAGGCAGACCCCGCTGTCGGCCAGGGCCTGCACGTGGCGGCGCGTGGTGGCGGTGCGCATCTCCAGAAAATGGATGAGAAGCCCCGGAACGGCTTCGCGCATGGCGGGGAGGAGGTCGGCGATCTGGCTGTTCGTTACGATGTCGTCAACCAGATAGATGGTCTTGCGACGATGGCGACGCGTCAGCTCCTTCAGCTCATCGAGGATGCGCGAACGGCTCTTGCTGCGATAGCGCCCGTGGAAGAGGAAGGCGCAGAACGAACAGGTTCTCTCATCTCCCCACGTGCACCCGCGGCCCAGCTCCATGAGCAGCACTGGCTCGAGGCTGCGCCGGGTCTCGGGCGGCATCGCCTCGCGGGCTGCGAACCATCCGTCATAGCGCGGCATGGGTGAGACGTCGAGAGCAAGCGCTGGCGCCCGCCCCTCGGTGCGCATCACCGCCTCCCCGTCACGCAGCATCAGATCGGGGAGCGCCGCCAGTGCCCCGTGCGCGGTGGGGGGGGCGCCCTCGAGCAGCAGCCTGACGAGGCTCACCCAGGCGTGCTCTGCCTCGCCCAGAATCATGACGTCGATGGCGGGGAACGCCCGCATGTACTCGCGGCACGCGGCCTCGTGAACCTGCGACCCGGCTCCGCCGAAGACCGTCACCACCTCAGGTAGCTGCGACTTGATGCGCTCGGCAAGCGTGAACGAGGCGTTGAGCTGTGCGTACGAGAGCGTGAACGCCACGACCCGCGGGCGCGAGGCGACCACCGCCTGGGTCACCTCGTCGAGGAAGGCGGGAACCACCTCGTGGCGCAGCCGTAGCATCTCGGCGAACGAGAACCCCACCTCGCGCCCGTGGGCCTCGAGCCGCAAGCGAGAGATCGCGTCGATCTCCGGTGTGTCGGCCGCCCCTGCGCCGAAGTACCACTCCGACACCATCGACGGCGACTGCGCGGTGTACTGCGACAGGGCTCCCACCTGGCGCAGGCGCTCGTGGAAGGAGACGGCCGCGTGATGCTCGACAAACGAGACTTCCGCCGCCTCGAGGAGCGCCGCCAGCAGGCCGATCTGGATGGAAGGCCGCGTGGCGGGGGCAAACGGCATGTTGACCAGGGCAACGGTCATCCGACGCCAGAGCTCCCCCCTCGCGGCAGCTGCCGCTCGAGCGCATCGCAGATGGCGCCGGCAATGGCTTCCTTGTCTTCGACGCGCGTCTCCCCGTCGCGGGTGACGATCCAGGCCGTCTGCTCGTTCCCGTGGGTCTCCGCGCCGCGGTTGGCCACCACGACGGGATAGCGATCGAGGCGTCGGCGGGCTTCCTCGAGCAGCGCTTCGAGAGAGGCGTGCTCGAGGTACTTGAACGTGACCATGAAGAGCCCCGGGTCGGCGTCACGCGCCATCTCGATGACCTTCTCTGTAGGCTCGAGCTCGAGCGTCAGCGAGGCCGCCCCGCTCTCGATCTTTCCATCGACCGCGACACGGGGTCGATAGTCGGCCACGCCAGCGGAGAACACCCCGGCGTCGAGCCCTCGATTGACATGCTCGAGCACGAGACGCTTGTAGTCGTCGTAGGTCGGCGCCACCTGCACCGGCACCCAGGCAGGGGGCTTCCACGCCCCATCGCCCAGAACGAATGTCACGTCGGCGCCCCGCAGCAGCAGGTCCTCCGTGATGGCCGCGCCGAGACGACCCCGGAATCGATTCATGATGCGCCGCACCCGATCGATGGGAACGGGCGTGGGGCCACCGGTCACCAGAACCTTGCGCCCGCGCAGGGGCGACGCGGAGAGCGCGCGACAGGCGGCGGCAACGATGGTCTCGTCATCGGGGAGGTTGTGCTTGCCGTAGTCGTCGCGCGGCGCCAGCAGCCGGACCCCCAGGTCAGACAGGGCGCGGCAGCTGCGCACCAGCACGTCGGTGTGCATCGAGCCGTGCATGGTGGGCGCCATCATGACCGTCGCGCGCCCCTCGCGCAGACGCCCCAGCGCAGAGGCGAGGGCGGCCGTCACAACGGTGTCGGCGATGCCGGAAGCCACCTTGCCGATGGTGTTGTACGTGGCCGGCGCAACGAGGTAGAGATCGAAGGGGTTCGCGTCAGAGAGGTGCTCGGCACGCCAGGTGAGCGTGGTGACGACCTCGTGGCACGTGGCCCACTCGAGCGCCTGGCGCCCGACGTAGCGCAGCGCCTCCTCGCTGCAGAAGGCCACGACGTCGGCGCCGCGTCGTCGCAGCGCCCGCGCCAGCAGCGGGGTCTTCATCGCGGCGATGCCGCCGCTCACCAGAAGCGCTACACGCCTGCCGGCCAGATGCGACGAGAGAGACGGCACATCGTGATCTCCGATGGCGGGGGAACGGGGCGGAGAGAGATCCCAGTCGTAGATGTCCATGGCGGTCTCCCTGTCTTGCGCTACGCCCCTGCCGCGCGCGGCAGTCGGTCAGTACGCGTCGCTTGCGTTCAGGCACGTCTATGTCGATGGCGCGGAAATGTCCTGCCACGCGCCGAGCCCCAGGGGCAGGATGCACCGCCCGAGCACCAGAAGACGACGGGCATGAGACACGCCCGCTCCCTCGTCGTCGCCGTACTCACCCTTCTCCTGTCGTCGTGCGCGCGCCCGTCGGCTGCGCACGAAGAACCACCGGGTGCCCCCCCCTCGCCCGTCCATCCGTCAGCCTCTCCCCTCGCGGAGTCGAGCGGCGGGCCGCAAGGACGCGAGGTCGCCGTGGTGGGCGGCGGTTGCTTCTGGTGCGTGGAGGCGGTGTTCACCGAGCTCGAAGGTGTGGAGAAGGTCACCAGCGGATACGCGGGGGGAACCGTGGCAGACCCCACCTACCAGCAGGTCTGCACGGGGCAGACGGGGCACGCGGAGGTGGTCCAGATCGTGTTCGATCCCCGCAAGATCTCCTATCACGACATCCTCACCGTCTTCTTCACGACCCATGATCCCACCACGCTCAACCGTCAGGGCGCCGATGCCGGCACCCAGTACCGGTCGGTGATCTTCTGCGCAAGCGATGCGCAGCGCGCCACGGCCGAGCAGGTGAAGAAGGAGATGCAACCTCTCTTCGACGCCCCCATCGTCACCGAGATCACGTCCACCGCGCCGTTCTATGCCGCGGAAGACTACCACCAGGACTACTTCGCCCTCAATCCGAACGCAGGCTACTGCCGCGCGGTGATCGCCCCCAAGGTCGCGAAGTTCCGCGCCAGGTACCAGAGCCGCCTGAAGAAGCACTGACTTCTTCTCCCGCGGACCGTTCGGGGAGCATCGCTACATGCAGAAGTGCTACGTGAGCCACGCGTCGGCCGACGACGTCGCGGTCTTCCTGAGAGACCACGAAGCGCGGGAGATCATCGTGATCGCCCCCCTCGACGGCGCATCCTTCACGGGTGTGGCCCGTCTCGACGACGGCGACCTTTCTGAGACAGCCGCACTGCTGGCCAGCGCATTCAACACCGTTCTCGTGGTCGAGGCCGACGCAGAGGGCTGGAGCCTGCGGCTGCTGGGGCCCGAACCGCTCGAGGTCCGAACCCGGGGCCTGCTCAGAGATGACTGTCGCAAGGCCGCTCAGCGCGTGTCGAAGGCACTCAGCGCCCCACGCATCACCACCGCCCTCGAACGCGCGCTGCGCCGTGGCCTGACCGGCACGGCGGCACTCGAGCGCGTGGGCGAGGCGCTACAGCTGTCGCACTGCGCAAATGCGGCCACGGCTGTCGTGGCAGACGCCGCGGGGAGCTGGCTGAAGGTCGATGGGCAGCGCATCCGAGGACGCATCCACGGGGCGAAGGCGGGCGCGGGATACGCCAGCGTGGGCGAGCTGCTGGAAGACCTGGTGACCGACCTCCTCGAGCGTGGGCGAATCGAGGCGGCCCTTCTGCAGCTCAGGGGATACCACGTTCACCTGAGCCTCGACGATGACCGCAACCTGCGCTGCAGCGCCCCGCAAGGTCTCTTGACGCCCGGGCTTCGTGAGGCCCTCGCCCGCCATCGCGAAACCGTCTGCGCAACCCTCGCAGACGCGAGCAACCCGGGCTGACGGTTCAGCCCTCCCGCCGTACAGGGAAAGCCCGCTGTAAAATCTGCTTGCGATTCGGCACCGCAGCGCTCCACCTCGAACTGAAAAATTTAACATCGCGGACATTGAACAAGCATCAGGTTCCATGTAAACTGAGGGCCAGTCGAGCTGACTCGAGAAGGAGTCTCCCTTGCCGCCCTCTCCCCTTGCCATCGCGGTGCCACACGTCGCTGTGCAGACGTCCGCTCCCGCACGCTCGGCAGCACCCCAGGCGTGTGACAGCACGACCGATCAGGTCATCCTCTCCAGCGGGTCGCTGGAACAGCGCCGTCGCCCCCACGCCGATCCCCCGCCTCCCATGGGGCGGCTCTCTGAGCGCGCGTCAGACTTCCGCGTGGCCACGAACGCCAACGACGCCCTCCGCCTCAGCGACGGCTACGACTCGAGCCGCGACATCGTCGGCGTGGAGGCCCACGAAGGCCGTCCGAACGAGCCGTACGTATTGCGGATATCGCTCGACAACCTGAAGCCGGACGCCGCCAGCGGCCACCTCGACGTGTACTGGCTCATCGGAACGGGTGGCCCCGGTGGCACCACCGCCCTTCCCGACCAGATCGACGGGCACACCCGTGCCCCCTGGAACCTGGCGGTGGCCGCCTACGACGAGAGCGCCCGCCGCATCATCATGCCCGATGGCAGCACCTCGGGCCGTGCTGTTCAGTACGCTCGATTCGATGCGGTGCGTCGCACGGTCGAGGTGGGATTCGACAAAGCCGCGCTGCGTGACGTGGGCTGGCGCGAAGGACAGCCCCTCACCCTGCAGCCGTTCACCAGCGCCGACCACAGCGGCCGCATCGCTGACAGCCTCGATACGGCCGGACGAAAGCCATGGCAGAACGGCGGCCTGCTCGAAGCCGCGGTGAACACCGCGACACCATCGTCTTCGCTGCCCGCCCGCAGCGCCGACTGGGCGGGCGAGTCGATCTACTTCACATTCACCGACCGCTTCAGCAACGGCGATCGCACAAACGACATCGGCTGCGACAACGACCTGCGGCACTATCAGGGCGGAGATCTGCGCGGCGTCATCGACAAGCTCGACTACATAAAGAGCCTCGGCATGACCTCGGTCTGGATCTCGCCCCCCATGCAGAACCAGACCCGTCAGGGCGATTACGAGGGGTTCCACGGCTACTGGCCCAACGATTTCTACAAGGTCGACCCACGCCAGGGAGACATGAAGACCCTCAAGGAGCTGGTCGACAAGGCCCACGCGCGCGGGATGAAGGTCATCCTCGATCTCCCCCTCAACCAGACCGCCTGGGATCACCCCTGGCGAAACGACCCCGCTCGCCGGGACTGGTTCCACCACAACGGCGACATCACGAACTGGGAAGACCCGCGTCAGCTCGAGCAGAATGACGTGCTCGGCCTGCCCGACCTGGCCCAGGAGAACCCGGCGGTGCGTGACGAGCTCATCAACGTAGCGAAGTTCTGGATCGACCAGACCGGCATCGACGGGTTCCGCCTCGATGCGGTGAAGCACATCACAGGCTCGTTCTGGCCCCAGTTCGTCCAGGCCGTGCACGACCACGCCGGCCCCGACTTCCTGCTGATCGGAGAAGACCTCCAAGGCGCTGTTCCCCATGTGAGCCGCTACCAGGCGATGGGCATGGAGGCCATGCTCGACTACCCCCTGTACTACTCGATTCGCGACAGCATCGGCAGCGGCGGCAGCATGCGCATCCTGGCCCAGCGCCTCCAGGAGGAACGCGTCGGCTTCGACAACGCCCGCAAGCTGGGCGTGTTCCTCGACAACCACGACATGAACCGCTTCATCTCTGAGGCCCAGCGCAACGGTGGCGACGGGAGGAGCAAGCTGCAGGTCGCACTGGCCTTCGCCCTGACCATCGACCGCATCCCCACCCTCTACATGGGCGACGAGACCGCGATGGAAGGCCTGCAGGAGTTCGACGCCCCCGACCACCTGCCCCACAACCGCAAGCCGATGGAGTTCGACCGCGACCCCACCATGCGCGCCCTCGTGCACACGCTCGGGCAGCTCCGCCGAGATCGGGAGTCCCTCCGGGAAGGCGGATACGTCGAGGCGTGGCAGGACGACCAGGTGCTCGCCTACGAGCGCCCCTCGAGAAGCGATACGGCCTTCGTGGTGCTCAACGGGAGCGGAGAGTTCCAGCATCGCGACATCCCCGTGCCCGCGCAAGGAAACCTGAAGGAAGGCGCTCGCCTGCGCGAGGTGCTCACGGGGCAGGAGGTCGTTGTGCGCGGGGGGCGCCTGTCTGTCGACCTGCCCGGCCGTGTTCCGCGGGTCTTCCTCCCCATCTGAACCGCTCTTCCCCCGCGCTGAGCGGATCTCGCACCGATTTTCGGATTGATGGGATGCGCAAAGGAATTCGAGGAAGGGGCGCGAAAACCATCGAGAGGTCCCCTCCCGCGCCAAGCATGATGGGCAAGCGAGAGTGTGGCTGAATGGTCGGCACGCCATGGCGCGTGTCAGATCAACAGGAAGGATCGTAACTCTCCATGGTCTACCGGCCGTGCAAGTTCAGGAGCTCGCAGCTGGGTATCTTCCAGTGTGAGAAGCACCAGTTTCTCCACTCCACGCAGGAGCACTACCACGAGCTCTATGAGTTCTGCCTCGAAAACGTACCGGACCGGTTCTGCACCTACACCGACTTCGGCTTCAGCATGGAAGGGGAGCGCCCCAAGGTGTTCATCAACTGCACGCACCCCTACCAGTCGCGCCCGATGAAGAGCTTCAAGGAGTGCTTCGAGGCCTGCGACTACTTCGACAAGGAAGGCGACTCGCTGGGCTGAAGGCGGTCCGCAACCGAGTCCCCTCCGAAGCTCGCCGATGCGAACCCGAGACGTTTCGCGGGTTGCTTTGCATTAAGGTACAAGAGCCCAGAAGGTCAGGTCGGAAGGGGCTGCCGGCCTGCAAAACCCTCATCCGGCCCGTGCCAGTGTGCGACCTCGCGCTCTCCGATGCGCCAGCACAGATACGCGGCGGAGCCGTTCACGACGGCGGGAAAATCGACCAGACCCGCATCCGGATCGCGAACCACAACCCCCATCGCCCTCAGGTCGCGTGAGAGCGCGGCTATCTCGCGACGGCGGCGCTCGACATCGCGCTGGAAGCTGCTGATCTGCGCCGTACGGTCCGATCCGTCTTGCGGTTCATCAGCGCCTGTCTGAAGCACCTCGATCTCCACGAGAACGCGAAGGAGCGCCTCCCGGCGGCGGCGCAGGCGTCCCAGCGTGATCTCGAGCTGCACGAGCAGCCGGTTGGCTTCATCTACTGTGAACAGCCGCAGCTCCACCTGACTGCCTCCTTTCGCCACCCGTTCGGGTGCTTCAGCATCCTGCGCCCTTCGCAACGTGGGCGTCGAGAGCCATCGCGATGACCTCCTCGGCCAGCACTGAGCAGTGCATCTTGGCGCGAGGCAGTCCACCGAGCGCGTCTGAGACGGCCTGCCTCGTGATGGCACGGGCCTGGGCAATGGTCGAGCCCACCAACAGAACCGTGGTCATGCTCGCAGCCGCGATTGCGGCTGGACAGCCCTGGGCCTTGAAGGTTGCGGCGACCACCCGATCTCCCTCGAGACGAAGGAAGAGTCGCATGCGATCTCCACAGACCGGGTTCGACGCCTCGGCTGCGACATCGGCGTCTGGCATCTCCCCGAGGTTGCGTGGACGAAGGAAGTGCTCCTCGACGAGCGGGCCGTAGGGCGGCATCTCAGGCCGAGACCACTCCGATCTCGTTGTACCACGAATCTCGGCGAACCGGGATGCACCCCGCCTCTCGGATGAGGCTGCAGATGCGCTCCTCGGTCACGCCCACCGGCGTCTGGGCGCCGGCGAAGTGGGTGATGCGCTCGTCGACCACCGTGCCGTCGAAATCATCGGCGCCGCAGCGCATGGCGTCACGCGCCGTCTCGAGTCCCACCTGTGTCCAGTAGGCCTTGATGTGGTCGAAGTTGTCGAGCATCAGCCGTGAGATCGCGATGTTGCGCAGAACCTCTTCTGAAGAAGCCATCGGGAGCTTGCGCAGCCGCGTGTTCTCCGGGTGGAAGCGCAACGGGATGAAGCACATGAAGCCGCCCGTCTCGTCTTGCAGGGCGCGCACCTTGATCATGTGCTCGAGGCGCTCCTCCGGGCGCTCGATGTGGCCGAACAGCATGGTGGCATTGCTGCGGATCCCGCGCTGGTGTGCCAGTCGGTGGATCTGCAGCCAGCCCTCGCTGCTGAGCTTGGGGGCGCACAGCTTGCGACGAACCCGATCGCTGAGCACCTCAGCGCCGCCCCCTGGCATGGAGTTCATGCCAGCCGCCTTCATGTCATCAAGAACCTGTTCCCACGTCTTTCCCGTGAGCTGCGCGAGGTGATCGATCTCGACCGCGGTGAAGCACTTGATGTGCAGCGCTGGATAGCGCTCGCGCAGCCCGCGCAGCATGTCGATGTAGTAGGCGTAGGGGAAATCCGGGTGCAACCCGCCCACGATGTGCACCTCCGCCCCGGGCACGCCCTCGAGGACGCGGCAGCGCTCCACCGTCTCAGGGAGCGTCATCTCGTAGGCCCCCTCTTCGCCCTCCTTCTTTGCGAAGGCGCAGAACATGCAGCTGTCGACGCACACGTTCGAGTAGTTGAGATGCATGTTGACGACGAAGAATGCCTTCTGCCCGTGACGCTTCTCGCGCACGAAGCTTGCGGCGCGATACAATGTCTCGAGGTCTGCGGTGCGATAGAGGCGCAGGCCGTCTTCGAAGCTCAGCCGCTGACCGGCGCGCACCTTCTCCTCGAGATCGGCAATCGTCTCGGTGGCTTGCAAGGTCATGTCGCTGAAACCTCTTTCTGATGGACTGGATGCGCGGCGCCGTGCGCGTTGCCGCACCCCCGAGGGATGCGCTCATCGCCCTCGATCCAGACCTCACCGTCGGTGAGGAGCTCGCGCTTCCAGATGGGCACCGTCTCCTTGAGGCGATCGATGACGAACCGCCCGGCCTCGAAGGCTTCTGGCCGGTGCGGAGCCGCCACCGCCACGGCAACGCTCGTCTCACCCAGATCCATGCGGCCGATGCGATGCACCACGCTTGCGGCCCGAACCGCGGGCCAGCGTCGCCTTGCCTCGGCCACGACCTCTGACAGACCGTGCTCCGCCAGGGCGCGATGGGCTTCATATTCCATGCCCAGCACCGGCAGTCCTCGGAAGTTGTCGCGAACCGTGCCGAGAAAGAGCATGACCGCGCCGCAGTCGTTGCGCTGCACCGAACCGAGAACCGCGGCGACATCGATGGGAGCCTCCACGACCTCCACCAGGTCAGGGCTGCCGCCGCTCACAGGAGGCAGGTAGGCCACCTCGTCTCCCTCCGAGAGCGCGCGCGACAGCTCGGCCATGGCGTCGTTGACCGCGACCCGAACCCGTGGCAGTCGGTCGGCGAGAAGCGGATGGCGCGCGATGAGGGCGCGAGAGAGATCTTCGACGGTGCTCCCTTCGGGCAGCTCCATCTCTACCGAGCGCCCTCCCACCACGTCACGCAGCGAGGCAAACATCAGGGCACGGACACGCATTCAGTGCATCCCTTTCTTGTAGAACTGCCCATGCTCGACGTAGGGCTCGAAGGCCGCTTCGAGCGCGCGCATCTCGGGCTCGGGCATGGGAACGAAGCGCCGCGCAGCAGCCGCATTGCTGTCAACCTGCTGCGGGGAATCGCACCCGATGATGACGGTGGAGACCGGCCACGACAGCGCATAGCGCATGAGGGGCTCGATGGAGAAAGCGGTGACGCCGGTGCGCACGAGATGCCCCCGCGCCGGCACCTTCATGCCGATGATGCCCATCCCAAGATGACAGGCTTTCGTGAGCGTTGTGGTCATGAAGGGGTTGAAATGGGCCTCGGTGGGGTTCACGGGCATCAGCACGGTGTCGAACGAGAAGATGTCGAGGGCTGCGCTGAGAACCTCCGGGTCGTGGTGCCCCGTGACGCCCAGGAAGCGCACCTTCCCCTCGTCTCGCGCCTGACGGAAGGCCTCGAGAGCCCCCCCTGGCGCGCAGACCTCCTCGAGCTCGCGCATGTCGCGCATGTCGTGCATCTGCCACAGGTCGAGGTAGTCGGTCTTCATCGTGGCCAGCGTCTCGTGGAGCTGCGCCAGCGCACCCGCCTTGGAGCGCTCGAAGGCCTTGCTCGTGAGGAAGATGCGCTCGCGCCGGGATCCGAGGGCCGCGCCATAGTAGCCTTCCGACCCCGCGTAGGCGCGGGCCGAGTCGAAGTAGGTGACCCCCTGCTCGAGCGCCCTGTCGATGACCGCCCTCGCCTCGCGCTCTCGCCCGAAGGTGCGCAGCACCCCCTCGCCCCCAAGGCCGAAGATGGATACATCGACCCCGGTGCGGCCCAGCGGGCGCGTGGGGATGGGCGTGTCGTGAGGCGTCGCCTGGGAAGGATCATGTGTGGACATGGGCGTCAGCAGTTAGGCGCGCGGGCCCGTGTTCCCTCTCGCGGCGCCACGCCCTGCACCTGCGAAGGAGGTTGCGCGCGCGTTCAGGCAGGAGCCGCCCCAGGCTTCGAGAATCTCGCGGGGCGCGGCCGCCGCAGATCAAGGTGCGCCTCGAAAATGCGACTTCCCAGGAGGACATCCCCCGTGAGAGACACACAGCGCCTGGCCTGCGTGACGGCAGCACTGGTCGGCATGACAACGAGCCCTGCTCTGGCCGCCCCTTCGACCCTGGAGGTGTGGGGCGTCCTCCACGTCACCCTGAGCCTCGCGGGAACATGCTTTGTCATCTGGCTGCTGAACCGCGGCGTGCAGAAGCTCTAGCCCTTCCGGGGCGTCGAGGCGCCTCCTGAACGGCCATCCACGAACGTCCACGAAGCGCGGAGGTCTCCATGCGTCCCATCACAGCATTCGTCACCGGCGTCGTAGTCACCATCGCCGTGCCCCTGGTGAGTGCCCTGGTCTTCTTCAAGATGGGTCTGGTTGCCGTGAACGCAGACGCCTCTCCCGGCTGGGTCGAGCGTCAGCTGGCTGGCCTCTCGAGAGAGGCCTCCATCGCCCGCAACGCCCCGCGCACCGACAACCCGGTGGCGGCCATCGACGAGACCCTCCGTTCTGCCGTGACCCTCTACAAGGACAACTGCGCGGGTTGCCACGGCGGCTCGCAGGGCCCCAGCGACTTCGGCCTGGCCTTCTACCCGCCTGCGCCGCAGTTCGTGAATCGCAAGCGCCCCTTCGGCGACACCGACGGTGAGCTGTTCTACGTGATCAAGCACGGCATCCGGCTCACCGGCATGCCCGCCTTCGGTGGGCAGAAGCGACCGCTGCTCAAGGACGAGGAGATCTGGGGCCTCGTTCGCTTCCTGAAGGCAATGCAGTCGCTGCCCCCCAGCGTCGCAGAGGAGTGGCGAGGCCACCCCACGACTGCCCCATCGGGCACCGCCTCCGCGTCGCCAGCCCCTGCGGCAACGGAATCAGCGGCACCCGCAGCCTCCGGTTCCCCCGCCGTCGATGGAGAGAGAGATGACGAGTGAGGCCATGACCCAACACGACCTGGAGGCCGCGCGGTTGCTGCCGGGCGTGAGCCTTGCACACATCGAGGCGCGCCATGCCCCGGCAACGGGAGTCTCCAGCACAGCCCAGGAGAGCACGCAGACCGTGCGCGGCAAGGCGCTGATCTTCTGGGATCCGAAGACCCCCGGCAAGAAGCTCGACGCCATCGACACCGACCAGATCACGCCATCAGCCGACTGCGTGTCTGAATCGCTGGAAGCCCTCGACGAGCGATGGAAGGCAGGCGCCTTCCGCTTCCTGATGCCAGACTTCCGATCTCGCGTGGCGGCAGGCCACACGTTCGTCATCGCCGGAGAGCGGTTCGCCATCGGGTCCTCGCGCGAGATGTCGCCGGCCGGACTGAAAGCCATCGCCGAGGAGAGCGGCCAGGTGCTCGTCATCGTGTGCGGCGCCAACATGGGCGACATCTTCCGCCGCAACGCGCTGAACCTCGGCCTGCATGTGGTGCAGGCCCCCGACGCGGTGGCCGACGCCCTCGACGACCACGACCTCGCTTTCGACGTGCAGACACGCACCATCACGAATGTCACGCTGGGCAAGACCTACACTCCGCTCCCGCTCACACCGAAGGAGGACGAGATCCGCCAGAGCGGCGGAATCTTCCACGTGGGCCGCAACGAGTTCCTCGAATCGGTGAAGACCCCGCCTCACGTCGCCTGGCCCGACGCTGACGTGGCGCGCACCCTCACCACCACCGAGCAGATCATCTGGGCGCACCGCGTCGACAAGCACGCCGAGGTCCGTCCTGGCGCCACCCTGCGCGTCTATGCAGACCTGCTGCCGGGCTCCGACGGCACGGGGCCCTTCGCCATCCACACCTTCAACCAGATCACCGGTGGCGACACCATTCATCCGCGTCGGGCCGCCCTGGCCAACGACCACTTCGTCTATACGGGGCGAGACGCCGATGATCGACAGGTCGAGATCTCACGTTCGTTCAATCAGCGCTACGCCATCGGAAAGCCGTACTTCGCCGATGTGGGCGATGGCATCTTCCACTTCTACTTCCCTGAGCAGGGGCTCATCATCCCGGGCGGCGTCTACCCCGGCGCCGACTCGCACAGCCGCGCCTACGGCGCGTACGGCGCCATCGGCATGGGCATCGGCAGCACCACCCTCGGCTTCGGCTGGTCGACCGGCTACATCTACCTCACCGTGGCGAAGCAGCGACGCGTTCGCTTCACCGGACGACTGCAGCCGTGGGTGACGGGCAAGGACATCGTGCTTGCCCTCCTGCGCCGCTGGGGCGCGGCCCAGGCGCAGGGCATGAGCGTGGAGCTCGTCGACGTCGAGCGCCAGCTGCCCATGGCCTACCGCAACACCATCGCCAACATGATGGCCGAGGCCGAGGCGCTCAACGGCGTGTTCGCACAAGACGAGATCACGACGAAATGGTTCGAGTCACGCGGCATCGCGCTCCCCTACCCGCGCATCGCGCCCGGAGAAGACGCCCGCTACGACATCGACGAGGATCTCGACCTGAGCGAGATCCGTCCCCACATCGCGCGGCCGCATCACCCCTCGAACGCCCACGAGGCAGAGCAGGTGGCAACCGAGCGCGTCACGTTCGACAAGGCGATGATCGGCTCTTGCACCAACGGCAGCTACGACGACCTGCTGCAGGCGGCGCTCGTGCTGCGCCAGGCGCGCAACAAGGGGATCGATCGCAAAGCCGAAGGCGTCGCGTTCATCGTCTTCCCCGGCAGCCGCGGGGTGAAGCAGCAGATCGAGATGGCCGACCCACGCCTGGGCGGGCAGTCGATTGCCGAGGTGTACCGCGGCTTCGGCGCGGAGATCCGCGACTCGTGGTGCGGCCCCTGCTTCGGGCAGGGCGCCGACGCCCTGAGAGCGGGGCAGCGCGCCGTCACCACGTTCAACCGCAACTGGCAGAACCGCATGGGACTGGGCGGAGAAGGATACCTGGCCAGCCCCGCGGTGGTCGCCGCCTCAGCGGTGGCCGGCTACATCGCGCCGCCCTCCGCGCTCGACATCGAGTGGGACGCCGCACTGTTCGAGATCTGAGGCAAGTGCCGCGTTCGCGAAAATCGTTCCAGCCCTTCTCACAAGCTCGTCCGGACGCAGCACGCCCATGGGGGGTGTGCGAGGGGCCGCGTCCAACGCTGTCGATGCGATAGGAACGGACCAGCAAGACGCGGCCCCCGTTTTCACGTTCACGTCACGGTCGTTCAATGGGTGCTTCAACGTCGACGGGTAGCATGGGGCCCATGCAGATGAGCATCGATACCGCCATCGACAACCTGCGCGTCTACGGCGTCTCTGACGAGAACCGTGCAAGCCTGCGAACCCTCGCGTGGGGAACGAAGAGCGCCGAGGAGACGCTCGCGCGCGTGGGCCGCACCATGTCCATCGTGATTGACAACGATCACGACCGCGTGGAGATCGGAACCGCCATCCTCACCGAGATGACGCACCTGCCCCTCGATGCCCGCATGCGCGCCCAGGTCGAGGCCGGACAGAGGCTTCTGGGGCGAGGCACCGACCGCGACCTCTTCACCCAGCGCACGGTCTTCGCCGGCCTTCTCGAGGAGACAGCCGCGGTTCGCGTTCCCCTGCCCGCCACCCGTGGCTACCTGCAGATGTCCTTGACCGGCCACGACACAGAGATGGCCACCGCGAATCGTCGCATCGTCGACGACCTGACGCGTACCGCCGACGAGCAGCAGGCAAAGTTCGCCGAGCTGCGCGAGACGCACGAGACGCAGAAAGCCGATATCGCACAGCACGAAGCCGCCGAGAAGCGCTATGGACGGCTCGCCGCGGTGGCGAAGGGCGTCTGCGCGCTGGGTGGCGTGGGTACGGTTGCGGCTGTCGGCATGGTCGCCTGCGGCGTGGCTGGTGCCGCAGGGGGCATCTCGCTCGGGCTCAGCGTGGCAAGCGCGGCCTATCTGCTGATGTACGAGATGCGCATCATGGAGACGCTCAAGAGCATGCGGGTCAGCACCACGCAGATGCTCGAGGGCTTCACCCGGCGAAGCCTCGAAGACGCCCAGCGCAAGCGCGATGACGCCGTGCACGACCTCGCCATCGCGGCACCACACGTCGAGGCCGCCGAGGCGGCCCATCGGGCTGTCGAGCTGGAGCGCCTCGCGCGCATCGCCGCAGCCCCTGCCGCCGAAGGACACATCGAATCGGCAGGGCAGTGGGTGACCATCAACGGGATGCGCGTTCCCCGCCGGACCGAGCAGCCGCCCTCTGCGGCCGCCTCGCGCGAGATCATCGCCTGAGCGTCTCGCGCACGCCTCACGCGTGGGCGTAGGCGGCGAACATGTCGTTGCCCTTGTCGTCGACGATGATGAACGCGGGGAAGTCGACCACCTCGATCTTGCGGACCGCCTCCATTCCAAGCTCCTCGAAATCGACAAGCTCGACCTTCTTGATGTTCTCCTGCGCGAGGATGGCGGCCGGCCCACCGATGGAGCCGAGATAGAAGCCGCCCCACTTCTGGCACGCGTCGGTGACGGCCTGCGATCGGTTGCCCTTGGCGATCATCACCAGCGAGCCGCCGTGGGACTGGAAGAAATCAACGAAGCCATCCATGCGACCCGCCGTTGTGGGGCCGAACGAGCCGCTGGGCATGCCCGCCGGTGTCTTCGCAGGCCCGGCGTAGTACACGGGGTAGCGCTTGAAGTACTCGGGCAGCGGGGTCCCGGCCTCCACCATCGCTTTGAGGCGGGCGTGAGCGGCGTCGCGGGCAACGATGAGCGTGCCGCTCAGTAGCACTCGGGTGGTGACCGGGTGGCGCGACAGCTCGGCGCGCAGCGCGTCCATGCCCATCTCGAGATTGAGGCGGATGGGCTCGGAGAGCTCGGGTTGCGTGGCAGGAAGGTACTTCTCCGGATGGCGCTCGAGCTGCTCGAGGAAGATGCCCTCGCGCGTGATCTTGCCCTTCACGTTGCGGTCGGCCGAGCACGACACGCCCATTCCGATGGGGCACGAGGCGGCGTGGCGTGGCAGGCGGATGACCCGCACGTCGTGCACCATGTGCTTCCCGCCGAACTGGGCCCCGATGCCGCAGCGCTGCGCCAGCGCCAGCACGGTGTCTTCCATGGCCACGTCGCGGAAGGCGCGGCCGTTCTCCGAACCGGTGATGGGCAGGTGATCGAGGTAGCCCGCCGAGGCGAGCTTCACCACCTTGAGGTTACTCTCGGCGCTGGTTCCCCCGATGACGATGGCCACGTGATACGGCGGGCAGGCCGAGGTTCCGAAGTCGGAGAGATGCGCCGCGAGGAAGCGCAGCAGGGCCGCCTCGTTGAGGATGGAGGGGGCCTGCTGGAAGAGGAAGGTCTTGTTGGCGCTCCCCCCGCCCTTGGCCAGGAAGAGGAAGCGATAGGCGGCACCCGTGTCGGCCAATATGTCGATCTGGGCCGGGAGGTTGCTGCCGGTGTTCTTCTCCTCGAACATGGCGAGCGGGGCGAGCTGCGAGTAGCGCAGGTTGCGCGCCTGAAAGGTCTCGAAGATGCCGCGCGACAGCGCCTCGGCGTCATCGCTGTCGGTGAGCACGTACTGCCCCTTGCGCCCCATCACGATGGCGGTGCCCGTGTCCTGGCACATGGGCAGCACGCCTTTGGCGGCCACCACCGCGTTCTCGAGGTGGGTGTGGATGACGAACCGATCGTTGTCGGACGCCCCCGGGTCGAGCAGCTCGGCCTGCAGCTTGCGCAGATGCGAAGGTCGCAGGTAGAACGAGACGTCGGCGAACGCCTCCCGGGCCAGCAGCGCAAGCGCTTCAGGCTCAACGTGCAGGTAGGTGCGGCCGTTCACCTCGACCTCTCGGACATGATCGCGGCTCAGCAGGCGGTACTCGGTATCGTCTTCGCCATACTGGAAGGTGGGTTCGTAGGTGAACTCGGCCATGGGGGACTCCTCGTCGTCGTCGGGTAGGTGTGCGGTGTTTCGCGCACCCCTCGTTACGCCGCTTCTTAGGCTCAGCGCCCACGCAACCCTTCAGTGACGGCCGCCCGTGTTGCGGTACTGCTGCGTTTGTTGGGGTACTGCTGCCTGCGTTGCGCACGGCCACCCGCGTTGCGTACTGCCACACGCGTTGCGTACTGCCACCCGCGTTGCGTACTGCCACGATTGTGGACCGTAACCGTCGGTACGCGCCACACCTGTGGCAGTACCCGCTGCCCACGTTGCGTACTGCCACCCGCGTTGCGTACTGCCACGAGTATGGACCGTAACCATCGGTACGCCGCGCGCTACGCTGGCTCCGCTGACCCACCTTCCCCCGACGGCGCCTCGATGAACCGCGACCGTGACAGCACGGCGATTCCCGCCAGTGCGACCAGAGCTCCCCCGATCGCCAGCGCGCGACTCCACGGTGATGTATCGAGGCGCTCGCCGAAGAGCAGCACGCCAAGGAGCACGCAGACCATGGGGTCAAGCGCAATGATGACGGGGAACGAGGCCGCCAGAGGCCCGCTCTGGTAAGCGCGCTGCATCCAGTAGAAACCGAGTGCGGTGGTGGTTACGAGCCCGTAGAACGGCCACTGCAAGGCAAAGCCGAGGCCCGTCGCCACAGTGGCCTTTGTGAGAGCGGCCGCCAGCGCGAACATGAGACCCGAGGCGATGGCAAGCATGGTTGCGCCGTGGGTTCGCCGAGTCGCGAACACGCAGAGCCACGCCGCCAGGCTCACGCCCACAAGCGCCACAGCCGCGGTACTCCCGGCCAGCGCCTGCGATGCCGCCTGCCCCGCAACGCCCGCACCCGCAGGCTGTGGATGAGCGCCGACGAGAAAAGCGCATACTCCCGCCACCAGAGCCAGTGCGCCGGTCCACTCGCGTGCGCCAGGGACATCGCGACGAATGTACGCTGTGAGGGGCAAGGACAGCACCACCGAGAGCAGCAGCAGCGGCTGCACCCACGCGAGCTCCCCCCGCCCCAGCGCGGCGGCCTGAAGGGCCCAGCCCACGGCGTTGAGCACATTTCCCAGCAACCAGGCCGGACTGCGAAGAAGTGAGGCAAGAAACCCCACGGCTCCGTCGCGCCCTTCTGACGGCACCATGGAGACGACAGAGACCCCGGCCGAAGTGGGGGTGGACGGCCCGGAACCCCCGGCCGA
>RGZZ01000046.1 GCA_010028905.1 Pseudomonadota bacterium
CTCGTGGGCCTTCCTCGGGGCGTCTCTTCATCCTGGAACTCGAACTCGAAGCCGCGGATGACGACAGGCGCGCCCGAGGTGGCACCCGCCTGGCGCAGCGCATCGTCGACCCCCATTCGCTCGAGCCGCCGCTGCAGCCAGCGCAGCCCTTCCTCATTGCTGAGATCGGTCATGGCCACGATGCGCTCGAGCATCTTGCCCTCGACCATGAAGCGAGCCCCATCACGGCGAACCGTGAAACGCGCAGGCACGCTTCGTCCTTTGCGACGAGGCGGGGGGATGAGCTGGCCCGGAGGCCCTCCGCTCCGCTCGTCGGCCTCATCGATGACGAGGGTGGAGAGCTGCTCCTCATCGGTCTCCTCGAGACGATCTTCCTCGTCGAGGTCCCAGGGGGCCAGCTCGATGGTCGGACCGTCGCTCTCCTCGAGCTCGAGCGGCATCTCGGGCTCCCGCTCGAGAATCTCGCGCACCCGATCGAGCAGCTGATCGAGGCCCTCCTCTGCCATGGCCGAGATCACCACGGGAGACAGCCCCGCGCGCTCATAGGCGAGCTTCAGCGCGGGCAGACGCTCACGCACCTCGTCGAGATCGGCCTTGTTGAGAACCACGACCTCCGGCCGTCCTTCGAGGTTCTTGCCGTAGAGGCGAAGCTCCTCACGAATGGCGTGATAGGGCTTCAACGGTTCGTCTGCGGGCGCCGTCGAAGCGTCGATCATGTGCACCAGGACGCGGGTGCGCTCCACGTGTCGCAAGAAGCGGTCTCCGAGCCCCACACCTTCGTGCGCCCCCTCGATGAGTCCCGGGATGTCAGCGAACACCGCTCGCCGAGCGTCATCGAGCCAGACCATGCCGAGATTGGGCACCAGCGTGGTGAAGGGATAGGGAGCGATGCGCGGGGTGGCGCGCGAGATCTTCGACAGCAGGGTGGACTTGCCGGCATTGGGATAGCCGATGATGCCGACCTGGGCAATCATCTTGAGCACGAGCTTCACCCATCGCTCCTCACCGGGCTCTCCGCGCTGCGCGAAGCGAGGCACGCGGTAGAGATGCGATGCGAACGATGCATTGCCACGCCCGCCGATTCCACCGCGAACCGCGAGATAGAGCTGCCCGTGCCAGGCGAGATCGGCCATGACCTCTCCCGTGTCCGGATCGGTGATCAGGGTGCCACACGGAACGTGGATGAGCATGTCCTTGGCGTTCTGCCCTGCACACCGGCTGCCCATGCCGTGCTGCCCAGAAGCTGACTTGAAGTGAACCCCGTGCAGGAAGTCGTTCAAGGTCTGGAGATTCTCATCGGCCACCAGGAAGATGCTGCCTCCACGGCCGCCGTTCCCACCGCTGGGCCCCCCTTTGGCCACGAACTTCTCACGATGGAACGCGATGCAGCCATTGCCGCCATCGCCCGCCTTGAGCGAGATCTTGACCTCATCCAGAAAACGTTGCTGGCTCATCTTCGAACCTCTACCTCATTCCCATGTGCCGCGCACGACGATGCGGCTGAAACGCAATGAGGCCCACAGGACACCCTGTGGGCCCGCGTTCGCCCTTGCGTCAACGAACGTCAGACGGCGGCGGTCTCGGGCGCGGCCTCGAAGGCCACGACGTTCACGTGCATGCGATTGCGGCGCTCGGCGAACTCGACCACACCGTCAGCCGTGGCGAACAGCGTGTAGTCGGTACCCATGCCGACGTTCTTGCCCGGGTAGTACTTGGTTCCGCGCTGGCGAACGATGATGTTGCCCGCGCGGGCTGCCTGGCCCCCGTAGATCTTCACGCCAAGACGCTTGGCATTGCTGTCGCGCCCGTTACGGGTGCTGCCAAGCCCCTTCTTGTGGGCAAAGAGCTGGAGATCGAAGGTGAACATGACGGTTCCTCCATTGATCCCTGCGGAGAGTCTGGCGCCGCACAAGAGGCACACACGTGAGGCCTGGGGCGCTCGCAGGGGTCTACGCCGACGATGTCAGCGTAGGAAACAGAGCAGAGTATAGCACAGGGCGAGATGACGCGCAAGACCCAGGCGCATCTCGGGTGCCGTTGGACGCCCGCCTCAGTGCGCCGCGTCGCGAACGTAGGCCACGCCCTCGTAGTGCACCTCCCCGCCGGTCGCGGCGCAGTAGACGGCCCGACGGGTTGCCAGGGAGAGGTGCGTGATGCGCTGCGAGGCCGGATCCCACTCGAGCCAGCCCGCAACCGACATCTTCACGACGTTGCCATCGCTGGGCGCCTCCGGAGCGCGATCGGGTCGCAGGCCCGGGTGAACCATCTCCAGCTCGCCCTCGAGACGAGCGCGATTGCCCGCACAGACCGTGGCCACGAGCTGCGCGCGACGAACGCGCGACCTGGCCCGCTCATCGGAGCGCGCCATCATGAGCGCGGGCTCTGGGCGGAAGTGAACCAGCATGCTTTTGGTCACATCGTCATCGATGCGGTACGCGTCACCCGCAGAAAGGCCTGTGGGCGGCAGGAGCTGTCGGCACCCATCGGCGGAGAGGGTGATCCAGTCTCGGGTGGGAGGGCCCAGGGACGTCGTGTCCGGACGAAAATCGCCGCAATAGGGGTGGAGCTTCTCGGTGAGGCGCGCGATGAAGTCGGGATCGGTGTAGCGCAGCACCACGCGAAGCTCGAGTGCCGCATCCGGTCGGCGCGCGCTGCTCTGATAGGTGGTCAGCTTCAGCCCCGGCTCCAGGTGAAGCTTCGAGATGGCGCCGTCGACCTCAGCGGCGATGGCAAGCGGCCTGGCCATGGGCTCGACCAGATCTGCAATGCGCCCTTCCGGCGTCACGACGATGGTTCGCAGAAGGGAATTGCCGCGGGCGTAGATGTCATCGATGGTGCGAAGCAGCTGCTGCCCTTGCGCGGAACGACTCGACGCAACGATGTGCGGGGAGTGGTCGATCTCGAGCACGAGCGGGATGAAGAAGCGGTTCACCTTCTCGATGAGCTGGGGTTCGCAGAGCGACACGGCTCTGACACCGGCCGATCCCATTCAGGAACGGCCGTCGAGATGCCCGTCGAGACAGTAGACGAGGAGAGGCCGATGGTGCTTGCGTGAGAGCCGGATGGCTTCATCGACGTCATGGAGCCATCCGATCTCCTCCCATCGGCGCTCTTCGGGCTTCAGGTCAAGCTGGCGGACCCGTGTCTGCACGAAATCGCGACAGGCCAGCGCCTCGCGCTCCTGGGCGCGCTGCCGAAGAGCGGCAGTGGTCGCGCCGACCAGGCCGAGAACGACGAGATTGAGCACGACCAGCGCTCCGATGACCTTGCGCATCGACAGTCTCCCTCCGGGGTCGGCGACCGACCCCGCACCGCGCCCTGAGGCTTCAGGCGCCGCTGACGTCTGAGACGTAGCAGAAAGCCCCACGTGCTTCAAGGCGCCCCTGGCCTGTCGAGCGCCGTCGCAGGGGCGACGGCAAGCGCCTGAGAAGAACGAGGTATGGCGCAGGAACGCAACGGCGGCAACGGCTTGAACGAGCTCCTGGGAACCCTGGTCGTGATCCTCACCCTCTTGCTCTGGGTGCTGTGGAACGGGGGCGAGACCTCCCTGCCACCAGAGGTCCGCGACCTCAAGGCACCGGTGTCGAGCCCTTCGTCTGCCGCGCCGACCCACGTGACGCCCGCAAGGTAAGCTCCACCGCGCTGCAGCCGTCTGAACCGTCGGCAGACGAGGCCTCGAGAACGACGCGGAGCGGAACCGTCTTCGAAGGGGGCGAGACCCCGATTTGAACCCAGCACCAATCGTCGCTCGCCGACTCCGCGGTGGCCACCACCCGCGCGCCCTGCATCACCTGCACCTTGCCTCCGCGCCCGCTCAGCCACCCACATAGCTCCAGCCCCGACCGTGACGATACACGCGGGTCGAGCTCGCGCAGCACGCGCCGCTCCCCCTTCTGCGCACGCACCTGGAAGTCATCGTGTGCCGGCCAGTGCTCCATCTCGCCAGGCTTGATGTCTCCCGCGCTGCTGAAGCAGGCATCACGAATGCCGCGCATGTCGAACAGGCGCAGGTCGTCAGACGTGACACGAGGCGGGCCGTACACGCGCTCGAGTGTCTCGAGCCATTCCGCGTCGAAGAGAATCGGGTCGGCGTGCGACGTCCTCGTCGAAGGGACGCGCGTGTGGACAACGAGCGTGCCGAACCCCTGTGCGGCCAGGGAAGCCACATCGGCGCGCCGCACCCGCGCGTTCAACCCGAGCAGGCGCGCCACCATCGAGTTCTCGCGGGCCAGCGCACCGAGACGTCCCAGGCTCGACAGGGAGACAAAGTCGTAGTTGAGCATCGGACGGCCGTGGCGGGTCTGGGCGTATACGTGCTGGCCCGCCGCCAGATCGAACGGGATGAGGGGCAGATCGATGATCGCGCCCGCCTTCGCGTCAGCCAGATCAGCATAGGACGCTGCGATGTCGGCGTTCGTGGGGTGGATGTTGTAGTGCGCTACGTGGATGAGCGCGACCTCCACCCAGGCGAGGGCTGTCAGTCCACAGACCAGCGCCGCGGCGGCGACGATGGAGCGCAGACGGGGAACGGAATGGGCGGCCATGAGCGAAAGGGCGAGACACGCGGCGAGCATGAATCGCACCGGCCGGAGACGTGCGAGAAGCGGAAGGATGCGATAGAACATCTCCATCGGCGTGGCGCAGATGAGGTGACCACCGATCGACAGCACGGGCCCCAGCGACAGCAGGAAGAAGAGCAGCGCGACGTTCACAAGGGGGCTGCACAGACGGGAGGCTCGCCAGACCCCAAGCGTCGCGAGCCCGAGAAGCAGCAGCCCGGGCAGCACATCGCGCAGCCGGTTCAACCGATAGCGCGCGAACAGCCCCCCGAGATCACACGAGTTCATCACCACCTGCCGCGCCCCCCAGGCAGCCTGGCTGTCTGCGTCCATGGCCACGACAGAGGCGACGAATCGCACGGCACCCCCCCCCTGCTCGGCAGGCTCACCCCTGGCATCACGCGAGGACGAGGGAGACGTGAGAAGCGCCCTGGCGGAGGCCCCGTCCCAGCGCCCAACGGTCACCCCACCTCGGCTCGAGGCCCACCCCACCGACAGCGCGACGCACAGCAGCGCGACGGCCAGGGGGGCCGCCATGCGACGAACCGGCAGGGCCACGAGCATGACGGTGGAGAGCGCGCCCAGGTACCACGACGTGAACCACGAGAGCGCGTAGAAGATCGCCGCCAGAACCGCATCGCGTCGATCTTCCCCCGCACGCAGGCGCAAGGCGTGAAGAACGAAGAGCACCGGCCACTGTACGCACATGTTCTCCGGGATGCCGTGGGAGAGCTCGTTCAGATAAGGGGGCGACAAGACGAACAGCGCCCCCGCGAGAACCGCGCCTGCGCTCCTCGCGCCCTGCTCTCGGGCAAGCGCGAACACGCTCCAGGCAGTGGCGACGAAGATCGCCGCGGTGAGCAGGTTGAACACCGCAGGCAGCGGCATCACCCACTGCAGGGGCACGGAGATCACGGGAATCAGCCAGTACGCCTTCTCTGGCCCCAGCGCGACACCAGCGGGATGGAAGAGGCTGTCGACGTGAGACGACAGGAACTGCCCTCGGCGGGCATACCAGAAGAGCAGCATGTCGAAATAGCCGTCGGCCTTGTCACAGGCCACCAGGTGCGCGGGCGAGAGCACGACCGGCCAGGTGACCACCGCATAGAGCAGCAGGTAGAAGAAGAGGGCCGCTGCCGCAGGGTGATCTCGAACCGCGCTTCTCACGTTCGGCACGTTCTCTTGCATCGACATGCGCGTCGGTGCGACGGAAAACGCCTCACTGGGCCGTGGAAGGTGCGCCCGCCGCAATGGCATCCGTCGCCGATGGGTCCTGGAGCTGGGCTGTGGCGACGAACGGCACGCGAAACTTCTTGTGATCGCCGTAGATGCCAGGGTCAGTGGTGAGGCCGAAGCGCAGCAGCTTTCCGCTCACCGAGTCGAAGCTGAGATAGCCGGCCACGGTTCCCTCGGCAACGTTCTCGTCGTCGCCCCCCCACAGGCGGTGCTGACACGCGAAGGTGCCGTTGAGCTGCACATCGGTCGTCTTGCCCACGTTCACCACGATCGCCCGCATCTTGTCGACGAGAACGCTCCCGCCCAGGTGGGCATTGAACGTCGGAGGGCACAGGTGTCGGTAGATCTTGGCCGAGACGCTGGACGGCACCACGTACTCTGCCCCCGCTCGCCGGGCCGAGGCTGGGGGCAGCAGGGCCTGCTGCTGCTCTGGTCCGAGGACACACCACTCATCAACGGGGGACACCCGACGGATCTCGAAGAGATCCTTGAGCGGGATGATAGGGGCCGGATGCGGCGGGATGTACCCGAGCTCGAGCGAGGCTGGCACGCGCGGGTCGAGGCTTCGCATCTCTCGATCGACGAGGAAGCGGGCAACCACGTGCAGCGACAGGTCTCCCGAAGAGACCCCTCGCAGCGGCCCTGGAACGTGCGCAACCAGCTTCTCACCACGAACGAGCCGCTCTTCCTTGATGACCTGATCGACGGACCGAAGGATCTCGTCAGGATGATGCTGCACCTGCTGCACGTCGAAGCAGCGGATGCAGCGCCCGTCCGGGGCGATGATCCAGACGCTCGGACCGACGGCGTACGTCCACGTTCGCCCCAGCTCGGCCTTCTTCTTCCAGTAGGTCGGGTGAAAGCGGGGATCATAGGTCAGATCGTCGATGAACACCGGCACGAAAAACGCGTTCAGCCGCTCGATGACCTCGGGCTTCGCGAGGAACACGCCTCGCGTCTCAGCGATGCCGCTTCATAAGCGGCCCGTGCACAGGTCGCCATCGCCGGAGACGAGGAAGATGGGACGCTTCGACTTCCGCGCAAGGGCCATCGCCGCGTCGTAGTCTTCGAGCCAGCCCACGCGACGCTGTCCGAGCTCGGTTGAGTTGCACAGATGCTCGCTGATGGTGCGATCAACCAGCCGACTGGTGCTGTCGAACGCCACGCGGCGCTGGGTGTCGCGGTACATGCGCAGCCCCGTGACGATGATTGCCACGACCGCCAGTCCCACCGCCAGATGGCGCCATCGGTTCATTTGTCGCACCTGCTTCGGGAATCTGTCTGAACACCTCGGCTCAGGCTCGACAGACAACGTGTGCCGGCCGAGTGCCGCGAGCCTGCGTAAGAATTCGACCCGCCTGTCGGCCCTCCCTTCCGCATCAGTGCCAGATGCGCTCCATTGCAGGACGGCTCGAGCGCAAGCGTCGAACCCGCAGGCGATGACCTCATCTTCGCGCCCTGAGGGGCGCGCTCGCACGATGCTGGGCGCGCTCCTGATCACGTCGCTATCCCTGCTCGTGCTTTCACGCGGCCTGAAGCCGCAGACACATGGTCAGGCTGGCGCACCCCCGACCAGCACGCCTTCAGCCCTTTCCTCCCCGACCGCCTCCGCGTCTTCCGGCGATGGCTACGCTTTCACCAAGAGGCTCTATACGGCCTCGTCTCGCGACCTCGTGCACTGGAGCACGGTGACGGGGCTGATGGACGGGTGCGACACCCCCCAGTTCACCTGGATCGACAGACGCCTCTTTCTCTATTTCAATACGAAAGCCGGATTCCAGAGAGCCGAGGTGATTCGTGACAGCCGCGGCCAGTGCACCCTCGGAACCCGTCAAGACCTCTTCATGACCACGCCGTCTCAACGTGGAGGAACAGACCCCTCGGTGACCCGCCTGCCCTCTGGCGAATACCGGCTCTTCTACACCGAGCCTCAAGGCTCGACGGGTGTCGACCCCGCGGAAGTCACCTGCGAGGTGTGCAGCGCACTGTCGATTGACGGGCTCATCTGGAAGTCAGAGATGGGGCCGCGGTTCACGGGGCAGGGCATCGTCGACCCGGAGGTCGTGCGCACCCCCGACGGCCGCTTCCGCCTCTACTACACCGGACACGCCGGCACGCAGGTGAGAAGCGCCATCTCCAACGACGGCACGAAGTACGTGGCAGAGCCCGGCGTGCGCGTCTGGGGAGGGGTGTCCTCCACCGTGCGGTCGCTCGACGGTTCCTACGTCATGCTCTACCAGATCCGCATCGGAAAGCGCGAAGGTCGAGATCCCCCCGCCCACCTGCGTCTGGCGCGATCTTCCGACGGCTTTCACTTCCGACCTGATCTGCGCTTCCAGCCGCCCCCCGCACCGGTGGCCAGCGAAGGCGAGGAGGCCGGTTCCCTGGCCCAGACCCCCGAGGGCGAGTGGCTGCTCGTGTTCGTGAGCGCGATCTGACCCCCTCACCTCAGGTCCTGCGGAAGAGCGGCTCGAACTGCGCGTCTACGGCTGCACGAGCTTCGAGAACGCCTCGGCGCTGGGACCAAGATCGCGCGGGGCCTTGAGGGTGTTGAAGCCGTCACTGATGAAGGTAAGCTGCGCCTCGCTGAGGCACTTGCGCAGCTCGGTGTCGAGCGGGCTGGGCTTTCTCCTGTCCTGGCGCATCCAGGCCACGACCTCGGGCGCAATCGCCTGCAGGCACTCCTTCTGCACCCGTGTCAGCGCAAGCGACGTCCCCCCGTCTTTCTCCATGGCGAGCAGGCCGAGCACTACATCATGGGTCATCAATCGGTTGAACTCCGGATGCTCGCTTCGCTTGGGCGGAGCGGGTGCGGGCACGGGAGGCGCAGGGACGACGGGGGCAGGAACCGTCGGTGCGGGAATCGTGGGGCCGGGTGCCGGAGCCGCAGGGACCTGGGCCACGCGCGCCCCGGAGCCCCCCCCCTCTGTCGAGACGGCCCGTGCGCCTGTCGCCAGAGACCACGCGACCAGTGCGAGCTGAAGGGCCACGATGCCGCCCAGCAGACGTGTCGTCCGTCGACGACGCCGATCGAGAACCGCGCTCTCGTCGAGCAAGCCGTGGGCAAGCAGCTGCGCGAACCACTCGGCGTCAAGGGTATCCACCGGCCTTCCCGGCAGGCTGCGCACCTCGGCGACATCGACCCGCACAAGTCGAACACCCTGCGGCTCGAGGGCCGCCCCGAGGTCGGCGAGAAGCGCTTCAGAACCACCCGCGGCCACGACCGTGACCTGCGCGTGCTCGAGCCAGGAAGCCAGCTCGCGAAGGCCCGACGCGGAGCTCGTGAAGGTGCGCACCTCCTTGCCCGATGGAAGGAGGCAGCACGCGATTACGCTGTCCTGGCGAACCTGCGCGCCACAGCAGCACGCGTGCACGATCAGCACCGAGAGACCTCCGCCATGCGCGCCCGACCCGCTGTCGCAACGCGCACGGCGGTAGGATTGCGCTGAAGTGAAACCAACTTAGCGAACAGACCGTGGCACTGTCAACCCGGGCCCCGGCGAAGCCACGGCATCCCCGAGGGCGAGAAGGCGCTCGATCGTGGCGATCTGATACCCCAGCGAGGTTGCCCCCGGGCCAGCCGCACGCACCATGCCCTCGACCTCCGCGCGCTGCGCCGCCGACAGGCGAACGAGCACATCGCGAAGGCGGGCACGCTTGACCGCGGTCTCGCTTTGCAGCGCCGCCAGCAGCTCGAGCCAGGAGGCACGCTGCGAAGCGGTTGAGACGTCGTGATGCTGAAGGATGAGGTGAACCAGGCTCAACAGGACCTGCGGACTCGCGCCATCGACGCGCGGTGTGGGCGACGCGCGCGATGAGAGAGCCGTTCCAAGCGTCCGCTGCTCCAGGAGATCATGCGCGTCGGCAGCCACCCCTTCCAGCGCTTCGTCCAGGCACACGAGGGAAGCGCTCCTCGAGGCGCCGTCGCCTGGCGCGTCTGAGGCGGGAAGACCGACCCGCTTCAGCGCCGCATTCTGCGCCGGGGTGAAGCTCGCAGCGATGCGCGCAAGGAGCAGTCGCTGGCGCCGGGTCGCCTCGAGCACGCCACGCAGATCGCTCACCACGGCGGGATCTCTGAGGGGATGCATCGCGACATCGGGCGCGCGCTCGAGCCGCAGCAGGGCCTCCTCGAGAACCCCCGCCGAACCGCCGCTCCCCATCTCCAGTCGTGGTTCGAGCTTGAAATGAGGGCGCTCGCAGGCCACTTCGGCCGAGCGCTCCGATGACAAGGTCAGCGTCACGCGGTTCATCGAGATCGGTCGCGACGACGCGAAGAAGAACGCGAGACCGATCAGGAGAGCGACCCCTGCCAGCCAGGGCAAGGCCCCTCTCATGGCACGGTGTAGATCAAGAGATCCCCCTCCTTCTCTGGTGGCGGGAGCACCTTCTCGAGAAAGAGCCTGAGATCAGCCACGTGAACGTCCGACATGTAGCTGGTGTGCAAGACGATGTACCGGTATCGGATGGCGTGGAGGCCAGACACGAATGCGCGCGCGTCGAGACGTCTGAGCACGAATCCGGGCATGATGTCGAACAAGGGAAGCGCCCCCAGCGCTGGATTGCGCGAAAAGCTTCCCGGAAAGCGCCTTCCGATGGTGGCGTCGATCCCGTAGGGGATCCCCTTTCCGTGAAGGGTCTGGTAGTAGAAGAAGTGCTTCGCTACCGGCGCTTGCGGCGATGTGGTCGGCAGGTCGATGATGCCGAAGTGTTCAGTGCTGGCGCCCGCACGAGCGTAGAAGACGTTGCTGACACTGCGGGTGGTCGCGATGGGCCAGACCAGCGGAGCCAGCAGCGCAAGCTCGAGGAAGACGGTGAGCGAGAGGCTGACACCCAGCAGCGCGCTGTCAACGCGACGCAGGTCTCGCTGCAGCGCCGCCGCGCCGTACGCCGCCATGCACGCCAGCGCCAGGAGCGCCGGCACGACGAATCGGTGCGGAAAGCCGAGCCATGAGAAGCCCGGAAGAAAGCGATAGAGGAAGAGGAACGGCAGAGGCACGAGGCGTCCGGCGATGGTCATGATCCAGCCGTTGATCTCGAGCACAAAGCCTGCTGCCAGAGACAGGAACACCACGGCCACCCCGGTCCAGCGACGCGCCGCTGCCCGAGTCGGAGACAGCATGAGCCCCCAGGCGGCCAGCCCGAGCGCAACCCACCCGAGACTCGCCGCATGCACGTAGCCGCGCTTCACCCATCCGCTATCCGCGGCATGCGTGACGAATCGCGCGATGTCTGAACCGTCCTGGGTCTCGAGACTGGCCTCGAGGGGCATCGCCTGACGCACCTCGAGCGTGTGGAAATCACCGAGGACGCGCAGCTGCGCGACCAGGAAGGGCGTCACGACGATGAGCGCGCAGATCACGGTCCAGACCGACCATCGAAGGGCCTGCGCGCGAGCGCGGAAGGGCCAGCTCAGCAAGGGGAGCAGCAGGAACGCGCACGCCGCGTGATACCAGGAGCTGATGACGGTGAGGGCGAGCGCGCCGGACGCCCAGGCCAGGTTGGCGAGGCCGCCATTGCGCAGCACGATGAGGAAGCGCAGCACGAAGAGCGGGAGCCAGCCGATGGCGATCTCCTGCGACACGCCGTTCTGGATGTAGCTCGCCACATACACGTTGAACGCGTAGACCGTTCCCCCCACGAACGCGGCCGGGCTCGGCAGCCGGAGATACCGCAGGAGCGCGAAGGTGGCCAGGGCCGAGAGGAGCAGGTTCGCCACGATGATGAGGTTGTAGCTCGTCACCAGATCGAACATGCGCTGCACCGGTACGCTCAGCAGCGCGTTCAGGGGGTCGGCGACGAAGAACAGCCCCCCATTCGGAAACCCGAGCACGTCACCGCTGAAGGGAGACTGTCCCCCCGAGAGCGCGTGGTGATACCACCAGAAGCCCCAGACCCCGACGCAGACGTCGGTGTTCGGCGATCCGAGCAGACGCTCGTTCAGATGCAGGCAGACAGGCCAGGTGAAGGCAAGGGCCAGGAGAAGGTAGCCCAGCGCGGCCGCGAGGAACGCAACCCGATCACTGGTCGGAGGTCTGTTTTCCGAGGCTTCGGGCAGTCCCTGGCCAGCCTCTGATGCGCCATGCACGATGGCCACGGTTTCGACTCCGCAAGGAGGGGGGCCTGCATCTGCCTCTCCCTCGTGCGGCGAGGAGACAGCTCTCCCGCACACGACCGCGCGACAGGGCTGATCCACCCCGTGCACGTCGGCACCGTCCCAGGACAAAGGCTCGTGGGGCAGACGGTGGCGCGAGGACTCCGAGCCCGCGAGCGCAAAAGGAACTCCCTGATGCGAAGCCTCACGCCTCTGCTCCTCGCAACCGTCCTCGCCCTCCCGCCGCGATGCGATGTCGCCGACGCGGCTCCCACGCGGGCCACGGCGCCAGCCGATAGCAGTCACCGCACCTCTCCTCGAGGGGAAGCGCCAGGCGCATCAGACCCGCGCGCCGACGCACAGGTGGTGGAACGTCTCTACATCCAGCTTCTTCGGCGCCCTCCCGATGCAAGCGAGATCGCCCGCGTGCAGGAGCAGCGTCTCTCAGAGTCGCAGGTGCGCCGGCAGGTCATGCAGAGTGATGAATACCGCAGGTACATGGTCGTGCGGGCCTACCGCCAGCTCGTGCGTCGAGATCCGTCGCCAGAGAAGCTCCAGCGATGGGCGGAGAGCGCGCTCTCCGAGAGCGATCTCCGCGCCGTCATCAAGGCCTCCACCGAGTACCGCGCACAGATGATCACGCACGTCTACCAGACCGTGCTGCACCGCACCCCGACGGCGGCCGAGCGTGACGCGGCGCTCGATGACCATCTCGATGAGACCACGCTGCGCCATCAGGTGCAGCGCATCCGCGACGAGGGGAGCAGGCCACGGTGACCCGAACGTGGGCCCGACGGTCGAAGAACCGATGACAGGCAGACGCGACAGCCCGGTACGGCTTCATCTTGTGGGGGGCTTCCTCGGTTCCGGAAAGACCACCCTGCTGCGGCGCCTGCTGCGTGAAGGGCTCTACGGCGAGAAGGTGGTCGTTCTCGTCAACGAGTTCGGCGACGTGGGCATAGACGGCCCGCTGCTGCGCAAGGCGGGCAGCGACGTGGTCGAGCTGTCGAACGGCTGCGTCTGCTGCCAGATCGGCAAGGACATGCTCGCATCGGTGTTCGAGATGATCCGCGCCTACGATCCGGCGCGCGTCGTCATCGAGCTGACAGGGGTCGCCGAGCCTGGGCGCGTGCTCTCGTCGCTGTCGTACTCGTCCGAGCTGATGGAGAAGGCGAGGCTCGAGCCCACCATCTGCGTCATCGACTGTCATGCCTTCCCGCACCTGACCCGCGAGATGGAGTACTTCTTCTACTGCCAGGCGCAGGCTGCCGACATCATCCTGCTGAACAAGGCCGACCTCGTCGAGCGCGAGGCCGTCTCGAAGGTCGAGGCCGCGGTGCGCGACTACAGCCCCCGCGCCTTCTTCTTCACCACGCGGCACTGCGAGATCGATCTGGCCGTGCTCTTCGACAGGGAGGCCGCGCCGGAGCGACCGCCCGCGACCGTTCCCGCTCCAGGGTGCGGACACGACCACGAAGGCCCCTGCACCCACGACGACGTCGTGGGCGAGAGCGCACCGGTCGGCGAGGAACGCCCCGCTGCCCCCATCTTCGACACCTTCGTCTGGCGCGATACCGACCTGGTGTTCGACCGCGCCCGTCTCGAGGCCTGGACCGAGAGCCTTCCCCTCCACCTGTTCCGGGTCAAGGGGACCGTGCGCCTGGCGGAAGGCACATTCTTCCTCAACTGGGTGAGAGGGAGCCTCGGCTGGGAGCCAGCCGCAGAAGACGACCCGAATCCGACGACCCTGGTCTTCATCGGTCAGGAGATCGCGCCCGCCGCGTTCGACGAAGGCCTGCGGGCATGCAGGAAGCAGCGCGCAAGAGGCCTGCGGCTCACTCCCGCGACCACTCTGCAGAGCACCGACCGCGATCAATGAGCGAACGTCAGTCCGACAGACGCGTTCGGCGCCGCGAGATACCAGCCGGGGTGGAACGCCCCGCGCGGACCGTTCTCACAGCGCGTGAGATCGAGAGACGCCTCGCTCGAGGCGCCGCGCGCGAGCACGGTGCTCCCCCGCGCAAGGGCGCAGTGAAGGGCGAAGAGACCGTCGTAGGGATTGGGAGAGCCCGCGAAATACCCCCCCGCATGACCGCTCAGATAGAGATACTTCGACCCACACGGGTGAACCGACTCTCCTGATCGGAACGCAACCCCTTGTGCGCAGAGCGCTTCAAACGCCTCCGGCGCATCTCGCGCAGGGCTGCCGGCCGTGAAGACCACGGTGCGCTCGAGCCCGAGATGCGTGAGATCGACCGGCGGGGGACCCGACATGGTGATCTCGCGGTCGTGGATGCGAACCCACCAGTCGAGCGCCGGATAGAACATGAACGTGTACAGCGGCTGCCTGCCGTCATGGAGTCCGACGATGGTCGAGAACCATTCGTGACCGGCCACATAGCGACTCGTGCCATCGATGGGGTCGAGGGTGATGGAGAGCGCCCCACGAGGCGCAAAGCGACCGCGCAGGTCGACCTGGCCGGGCAAGGGTGTCTCCTCGGCGACCAGGGTGCAGAAGTCAAGGCCGGCCTCCACGAGTCCAGCCACGATGACCTCCTGGACGGCACGGTCTGCGCGCGTGACCACGTCGATGCGGAAGTCGCCGGTTGCAGCCTTCAGCTCGGCATCAACCTCGTGCTGGAGAGCGTGCGCAAGCCGCCCCCCCGAGATGAAGAGCGGCTCGAGCGCCGAGAGGCGGGCCATGGCGACGGCCGCCTCATCGGTGACGCAGCGATCAGCGGTGAAGCGCCAGTGCGGGTTCAGCAGCACCCCGCTCAGACACCGTACGTGCCGGCGGTGACGGCACCGCCTTGCCCCGTCCAGTTGGTGTGGAAGAACTCGCCCCGCGGGCGGTCTACGCGCTCGTAGGTGTGCGCGCCGAAGTAGTCGCGCAGCGCCTGGACGATGTTGGCCGGCAGGCGCCCCCGACGATAGCCGTCATAGAACGCCAGCGCGCTCGACAGCGCGGGCACGGGAACGCCCGCCGTCACGGCGCGGGCGACGATGCGACGCCACGGCCCCTCGCCCTCCTCGACCTGGGCTTTGAAGTACGGGTCGAGCATCAGGTTGACGAGGTCCGGCGTCCGGTCGTAGGCCTCCTTGATGCGCCCGAGGAAGGCCGAGCGGATGATGCAGCCCTCACGCCAGAGCAGCGCGATGCCGCCGTAGTTGAGGTTCCACCCGTAGATGCGGGCGGCGGCGCGGAAGAGCATGTATCCCTGGGTGTACGACGCGATCTTGGCGGCAAAGAGGGCCTTCCCGAGGTCGTCGATGACAGCGTTGCGCTCGCCCGCGAGCGGCGCGGCCTCGGGTCGGGGACCGCCGAGAACCGTGGATGCGTGAACCCGCTCGTCCTTGAGGGCTGACAGGAACCGCGCCAGCACGGCCTCGGTGATGAGCGTCAGCGGCACGTCCATGTCGAGGGAGGCCTGCGAGGTCCACTTGCCGGTGCCCTTCTGCATGGCCAGATCGAGTATCTTGTCGACCAGCGGCTGGCCGTCTTCATCCTTGTAGCGGAGCACGCTGCCGGTGATGCTCACGAGGTAGGAGTCGAGGGCCCCCTCGTTCCACTTCGTGAACACGTCGGCGATGTCGTCGAGCGACATGCCCACGGCATTGCGCAGGATGTCGTAGGACTCGCTGATGAGCTGCATGTCACCGTACTCGATGCCGTTGTGCACCATCTTCACGAAGTGGCCGGAACCGCTGTCTCCCACCCAGTCAGCGCACGGTGTCCCGTCGGGAGCCTTGGCCGCGATGGCCTGGAAGATGGGCTTGAGGGCCGGCCAGGCCGCGGCCGAACCGCCCGGCATGAGCGACGGGCCTCGACGGGCCCCCTCCTCACCACCAGAGACCCCACACCCCACGAACAGCAGGCCCTTCTCCTCGAGCATCTTGCAGCGGCGGATGCTGTCGGTGTAGTGCGAGTTGCCGCCATCGATGATGATGTCGCCCGGCTCGAGGTGCTCCGCAAGCTCGTTGATGACGGCGTCGACCGCCTTGCCGGCCTGGATGAGCAGCATGACCCTGCGGGGGCGCTGAAGCGAGGCGCAAAGCTCTTGCACCGAGTGCGTGCCGATGACCGTGGAGCCCTTTGCGGTGCCTTCCAGGAACTCATCGACCTTCGCGGTCGTGCGATTGTACACAGCTACAGTGAAGCCGTGATCGCTCATGTTCATCACGAGGTTCTGTCCCATGACCGCAAGCCCGATGAGCCCGATGTCCGCAGTGGCTGCCACTTCTGTCTCCTCCTTGTGCCGCATCCGTCTGGTCTGGCGGGTTTCTCGCCCTGACCACAGCGCACCTCTCCGGGCGCCGCTCGATGGTGCGAGGAATCGATGCCCGCCAGCGCCAATCTACCCGGACAGATTTCAAAGGGGGTCGGGACGACCATGGAACCGAGCGAGTCCAACGGGTCCACCACAGAAGCGCTTGAATCCGGCGCCGGCGCCAGCGCCGCGTCGAAGCGCCCGCGCTACCGCCTGGTCACGCGCAGCGACTTCGACGGTCTGGTATGCGCGGTGCTGCTGCGCGAGAAAGGGCTCATCGACGACATCCTCTTCGTGCACCCCAAGGACATGCAAGACGGCAAGATCGAGATCACCGAGCGCGACATCACGACCAACCTGCCCTACGTGGCGACCGCGCACATGGTCTTCGATCACCACGAGAGCGAGACCATACGCAACAGCGGCGCCCGCAGCAATCACGTGATCGATGCCAAGGCCGACTCCGCGGCACGCGTGGTCTACGACTACTATGGCGGGGCCGCCACGTTTCCCGATGTCTCCGACGAGATGATGACGGCCGTCGACAAGGCCGACCAGGCGCGCTACTCGATCAAGGACATCTACGACGCGCAAGGCTGGGAGCTGCTGAGCTTCATCATGGACCCCCGCACCGGCCTGGGGCGGTTTCGCGATTTCACGGTGTCGAACTACCAGCTGATGATGGAGCTCATCGACCACTGCCAGAAGCTGACCATCGATCAGATCCTCGCTCTCCCGAGCGTGAACGAGCGCATCGAGCTCTACCGCGATCACAACAGCCGCCATCGCGAACAGGTCGAGCGATGCGCCAAGGTCCACGACAACTGCGTGGTGCTCGACCTGCGCAACGAGGAGACCATCTGGGCGGGCAATCGCTTCACGCTGTACGCCTCGTTCATGCAGTGCAACATCTCGATTCACGTCATGTGGGGGCGAGAACGGCTGAACACGGTGTTCGCCCTCGGCAAGTCGATTCTCAACAAGCGCGGGCCGGCGGCCAGCTTCAACATCGGCGAGATCTGCCTGCGCTACGGCGGCGGCGGACATCGCAACGCCGGCACCTGTCAGGTGCCCAACGACGTGGCCGAAGAGGTGCTGGGCGAGCTCGTGAGCACGCTCAGCGGCAAGAAGCTGCGGCTCTAGCCCGAGCGCCCCCTGCCAGAAGCGCATCGCCAGATGGCGCGTGCGACCATCGGCCGCATCGAGATCGGTCGAACGAACGTCGAGAGACAGGCCCTTCGTAGCAAGGAAGGTCGACTCCCCACCATCAATTCCTCTCCCAGAGAAGGCCGTGCCGGCGGCCCCTGACACCCACGCTTGCGCGCGGGTGATCGAAGGGAGAAAGAGAACATGTCGCCGGCGCCTCAACGCATTGCTCACATGCACCTGATACTGGGATTCCTGCTCTGCGCGCTCACCGCAGGGTGCGCGGGCGGAGGTGGTTCCGCAGCGCTGCCCACCGCCCCCGTGATCTCGTCCGCCCGTGCCTCGATGGCCACAGACGGTCCGGGCAGCATCCAATCGGCTCCCCTTCCCTTGCCCGACAAGGGAACCCCTCACGCGATGGCGGGTGCGAACAAGGGCGGCCCCACCACCTCGTTCACTGTGTCCTCCGACTGGGGCACGGGGTTCACCGCAGCCATGACCATCGCCAATCCACAGAGCACGCCGATTCAATCATGGCGTCTCGAGTTCGACTTCGCCCCCCAGATCACCAGCATCTGGGACGCGCGTGTCGTCAGCCACACCAGCACGCACTATGTGCTCTCCGGCAACCCGTGGAACGCAGACATCCCCGCGACGGGCAAGGTCTCGTTCGGTTTCAACGGTGCTCCTGGCAATCTCAAGGTCGTCCCCGCGAACGTCATGCTCAACGGCGTGCCCATCGACAGCGGCGTGTCTCCAACGCCAACGCCAACGCCAACGCCAGCGCCCTCGCCCGCGACCTCGCCCGTGCCGACCCCAGCGCCTTCCCCCACGACGTCTCCATCGCCCCAGCCCTCCCCCATCAGCGCGAACGTGGCCATCTCCTACGCCACAACCTCTGACTGGGGAAGCGGCTTCGGCGGGAGCGTCACCATCAAGAACACGGGCTCCACGACCATCAGCGGCTGGTCGCTGGCCTTCGACTTCGACCGCGCCATCG
>RGZZ01000047.1 GCA_010028905.1 Pseudomonadota bacterium
CGGAGGAAACCCCCGGGAGCGGACTCCATCGCGGATGAAGTCGAGGATCTGCATCTGCCGCTGGGTAAGGGTGGGGTCGAGGGCGGGATCTGGCATGGTGAGGAGGATTGGCGCTCTGGGGGAGGACCCCCTCCCAGCGGAGGCCTGTCTCGGTCGACTCGATGCCGTGGGGCGAGGACCCGCGGCATCGATCGCGAACGCAGAACCCATCGCTTCGAGCATCAGGAGGTCGACGTGCCGGACGCGCGACTCGTGAATCGATTTCGGCCGCGGGTTCTTGACGAGCTGGTCGGTCAGGCCCATCTCCTGGGGGCGGGGTGTCCGCTGGGAGACGCCGTGCGCGACAGCAACCTTCATTCTTTCGTGGCCTGGGGGCCACCGGGAACGGGGAAGTCCGCGCTCCTCACCATCGTGGCGGAGCGTCTCGAGGTGCCCGTGCTCGGGGGCGCCACCCTCGAAGAGCTGCCGCTGCGCGCGCTGCTCGAGCGAGGAGCGCGGGCGATCTGCATCGACGATGTCGAGCGCCTGTCTCCTCGGTTGGCCGGTCTCCTGATTGCCGCGCTCGATGGGGGCATGCTGCTGGCCGCGACCAGCGGCGCCTCTGTTCACGAGCGTCTCGAGCCTTCACTGCTCTCGCGTCTTGTCTCGTACCGGTTTCGTCCTCTCTCCACAGAGGCGCTCGACGCGGTCGCTGCGCGCGTGACGCCGCACTGCCCGCGCAGTCTCGAGCCCGCGGCTCTCGAGCACCTCGTGGCCCACGCCCGCGGAGACGCCCGCGTGCTTCTCGACGCGCTCGAGCGCGTCTCGCGTGCAAGGGGAGCAGACGAAGAGGTGACGCTCGACGAGGCGACGCGTTGCACCCAGCCGGATCGGGCGGAGTACCCCACGCCGGGAACGGGACATTGCGATGTCGTCACCGCCTTTGTGAAGAGCCTTCGGGGGAGCGACCCGGACGCGGCGCTCTACTGGCTTGCCGCCATGCTGTCGGCCGGCGAGGATGCAGCCTTCATCGGAGAGCGCATCTGCCTGGTGGCGGCCGAAGACGTGGGGCAGGCCGACCCGTTCGCCCTGGTCGTGGCGCGCGCTGCCTGCGATTGCGCGGCGCGCGTGCCGCTGGAAGAGGCGCGAATGCCGCTGGCGCACGCCGCCGTTCATGTGGCCTGCGCGCCCAAGAGCAACGCGGCAGCCCGAGGGCTCGAGCGCGCGGAGGCCGACATCCGCGCGAGAGGGATGCAGGCCGTGCCCTTCCATCTGCGTCAGAGAAGTCTCAGAGGGGCCCCAGAGGTGGGGTACAGCCAGGCGTCGCCCTGGCGCCAGCCCAAAGGCCAGTTCCTGTTTCCCCAGTATCTTCCCGACCCGCTCGTCAGGGAGCGGTTCTACGAGCCGTCCGACAGCGGCGCCGAGGCGCGGGTGAAGGAGCGGCTGCACGCATGGTGGCCCGAACGTCACTGACATCGATCGCGCATCCATCTTCGCCCAGGAGAGGTTTCGAACGCGGGCCGACGGGGTAGCCTAGCGCTTGAGGCTTCGCACGCGCCCACGGCATTGCGCCTGACAGGTGCAGGAGTCGCCTGCGGGGAGGCGAACCCTTCGAGGCCATCTGGCACCACGATTTTCACCTGCCCGTGGAGACCGCCAGCGCGCAGGCCAGGGCAGGCCCGAAACAGGAGGATCAGTTGACATGGATGATCGCAAGGATGGGGCCGGGTTTGTGTTCGGCCTCCTGGTGGGCGCCCTCGTAGGGGCGTCTATCGCCGTCATTCTCGCCCCCCAGTCCGGGGCTGACACGCGTGAAGACCTCAAGCATCGCGCTCGCGATCTTCAGCACAAAGCCAACGATCTCGTCGCCGAGATGGCCGACGACGCGGGCGAGTGGGTGGAGAAGGGCAAGCAGGTCATCGGCAAGGCGTTCCAGCGTCAGGCAGCCGACGAGGCGAGAATTCTCAACCGCTACAGCGACGAGCCGGCGGGCGGCGCGACGGCGCAGTAGCCAAGCACGGCTCGGGCGACCGAAGAGGAGGTTCCCAGTGGAAATCAGCGTCAATACGAGAGCGCTCGACGCTCGCGCCCACGCCGTCGAGGTGAAGGGCGAGATCGATGTGTACACGTCTCCGCGCGTCAAAGAGACCATCAACGATCTCATCGATCAGGGTCACAACAACATGGTCATCAATCTCGAGGGAGTGCGCTACATCGACAGCACCGGCCTCGGGGTGCTCATCGGCGCGCTCAAGAAGGTGCGTGAGAAGAACGGAAAGATCGTTCTCATCTGCACCAATCCCCAGATCAAGAAGATCTTCAACATCACGGGCCTCATCAAGATCTTCGACATCTACAAGGACGAAGAGGAGGCACTGGGGAGCTTCGCGGGAGCGGTATGAGCTGGAGCGCTTCGGTCGTCACACCGGAGTGCGTGCGGCTGGTCGTTCCTGGCCTTCCTTCCTGCATCGGGCTGGTCCGGCTGGCCATGACGGGGCTGGCCAGCCGGCTTGCCCTGCCGTTCGACGAAAGCGAAGACCTCAAGCTCGCGGTCACCGAGACCTGCAGCCACGTGTTGCGCCAGGCGCGCTTCCGCGTCGATCTTCACGTTCGCTTCGAGGTCACGGCCGCGCATCTGCAGATCCGTGTAGAGGGGGTCCCTCGACAGCCACTGACTGCGCCCAAGGTGCTTCTTCCCAGCTTTGCTCTCGGCGACCTCGACGGTGACGTGGGCATCGGCCTTGTGCAGGCGCTGCTCGATGAGGTCGAGATCTCGAGCGACGATCAGACCGGGGCCACAAGCGTCACGCTCACGCAACAGATGATCCCGGACAGGGCGCGTTGAGCGAGCGCGGCACGGGGGGAGGCGGGCCGGAGAGAGAGCGTGTCCGCACCCTGCTCGTCGCATACACTGATACCCGTGATCCCGCCGTGCGCGAGCAGCTCGTGGCGCTGCACGTGGGGCTGGCCCGAGCCCTGGCCTTCCGCTTCGCACATCGCGGGGAACCGCTCGACGACGTGTATCAGGTCGCCTGCCTGGGGCTGCTGAACGCCATCGAGCGGTACGATCCCGGTGCGGGGGTCGCGTTCACCACCTTCGCCACGCCCACGATCATCGGCGAGATCCGCCGTTACTTCCGCGATCGCACCGCCAGCATCCGTCTTCCCCGACGCATGCAGGAGCTGCGCGTCGCGGTCAGTCAGGGGGCCGAAGCGCTCACGGGACAGCTGGGACGGGTTCCCACGACCCGTGAGCTCAGCGCGCACCTGGCCGTCTCGGAGGTCGAGGTAATCGAGGTGGTCGAGCTCGGTGAGTCGCCTGGGGTTGTGTCTCTCGACGCCGAGCTGTGGGGAGATGGCCGCTCCGCTGACCGCTTCATCGAGCACCTCGGACAGCTGGACATGCGATTCGAGGCGATCGATCGTCGACTCAGCCTTGTGCGTGCCTTCGAGCGCCTGGACCATCGTGAGCGGCTCCTGCTGCACCTGCGCTTCACGGAAGGCCTCTCTCAGTGCAAGACCGCGAGTGCCCTCGGCGTCTCGCAGATGCACGTCTCACGGCTTCAGGCGATAGCGTTGCGCAAGCTTCGCGCAGCCCTCGACGATCCACAAGAGGCGCGGAGCACGGGGGAGGAGCTCGCGTGAACGAAGTCACGCCTGCCGAGCAGGTTGAGCGCGGGCGTTCCCAGCCTTCTCCTGAAAGCTGGCGCGAGCGCTTCCTGGCACACCTCCCGCTGCGCTGGATCTTCGAGTTGTTCTATCTCTCGTCGTCTGATCCATGGCACTACTGGCGCTCTTCGTTCGAGCGTCGCCGCTATGACGCGGCCCGCGCCCTCATCGAGCGTCACGCTCCGCGCCCCCGCCGCGTGCTCGAGGTGGGCTGCTCAGTCGGCGCGTTCACCCGTGTCCTTCTCGACATCGGGTCCGGGCACGTCACGGCGGTGGACATCTCCTCGGTTGCGCTGCGTCGCGCGCGGCGAGGGCTCGCGCGTGCCTCGGAGAGAGCGGCTGATGTCGAGCTCGTCTGTGCGGATCTGTTCGCCGACGAACTTCCAGAGGGGAGGTTCGACCTCATCGTTGCCATGGACGTGCTGGGCTACACCGCGAGTCTCGACGTTCTCAGCGGGCTGTGCGCGCGCATGCGGGACCGTCTCTCGTCGGACGGGCTGATCCTGCTCGGGAACACCAGGCTTCGCGCGCAGGACGGCGAGGGATTCGAGCCGTTTGCCTCCGGCTTCCCGAAGCTTGGCGCACGGGCCATCCTCGAGGCGTTCTCGCGAGGCGCGCAGCACGTGGGCGCGCTGGAGGACCCGAAGTGGCGTCTTGATCTGCTGGCCTACCCCCAGCGCGACGGGGGCTAGCGGAACGCGCCTGGGTCAGGGGCTTGCGCGCAGGGCCCGGAGCAGGAGAACGAGACCGCTGCCGTGAATTCCACAGGCTGAATCCCCACGGCACGTCCCTGCTGCGCGGTCTCATCGCGCACGCGCCAGCCACCTGTGCCGACCGGGAAGAAGGGAGGGAGAAGCATGAGTCGCAGTCGCGTCGCGTCGAAGCCCAGCCGTCTTCGACCGTGCCGTCTCCCGTCCCCCGGACTGTTCGATGCGCCGCAGATCTGGCGTAGCGGCGACCCTCTCAAGCCCTTTGACGCGGAGACCGGCAACGGTCTGCGGGTCGACGTCTTCTTCAATCCGTTCGAAATCGGCAACGGGCCCCCACTGGCGGCCCGCAGGTCACACGCATTGCTTCGCAGCACCAGGCTGCGCGCTCCCGAGGGGGCGCGCGCTTCCCATCTCGTTTCGTCAATGCCCGTCCGCAACCGTGCGAGTCTCGCACGGTCTCGCGCTGCCGCGGCCGCAGGACAGACCCGTGTCTGCCTGCAGGCAACGCGCCGGGCAGCTTCGGCGCCTTCCGCCGATCGCATCCTCGCTCGCGTGGGCGGTTCAGTTCGCCCGCGCCGAAGCGCCGGCTCCTGCTGGCCGGATGTGAGGGGTGGAAGAGGGCCGGAGGGCGCGCTCCTCGGCGCGTCTCCGAGATGGGTCACGTGTCTGCGGTTCCATGCGGTGCCTGAGTTAGGAGAGCTCAGATGGCCATCACCGCGAGTCGCGGCTCAGTTGACATCCTTCCGGTCGAGACCCCTCGCTGGCGCAAGATAGAGGAGGCCGCGCACAGGCTTGCGCTGCTGTTCGGATACAGCGAGCTCCGCACGCCCGCATTCGAGGCGACAGAGCTCTACTCGGCCTTCGGCGACGACAGCGACATCGTCGACAAGGAGCTGTACACGTTTCGTGACCGCTCTGGTCGCTCGCTCACCCTGCGTCCCGAGTTCACGGTCGCCACGGTGCGCGCGGCCCTCGAGCACAGCCTGCTCGGACAGACCCAGCTGAAGTCGTACTACCTCGGCGAGGTCTGGCGCTACGATCGACCGCAGTCCGGCCGGCTGCGCGAGGGCCATCAGTTCGGCGCGGAAGTGCTCGGCTCGGCCTCCCCCGCCGTGGAAGCCGAGCTCATCGACCTCGCGCTCACATTTCTGCAGGAGTGCGGGCTCCGCGAGGTGCGCCTCGAGGTCAACTCTGTTGGGTGCAAGAAGTGCCGGCCCGCCTACATGCAGGTCTTGCGTGACTTCCTCCAGGGCAAGGACGACGTGCTGTGCTCCGACTGCGAGCGCAGACGCGAGCGGAACCCGCTGCGGGTTCTCGACTGTCGCAAGGACAGCTGCCTGACCATCACCAACACCGCGCCGACGGTCTTCCAGTCGCTGTGCACCGACTGCCGCGGGCATTTCTTCACGCTCAAGGAGCATCTGGGGCAGATGGGCCATGCGGTCCACGGCAGCCTTCGCGTGGTGAACGCCCTGGGCATCTACAACCGAAACGTCTGGCAGATCGTCTCGCCTCAGCTCGGTTCCGCCAATCCGCTCTGCGGTGGCGGGCGCTTCGACGAGCTGGTGGCCCAGATGGGAGGGAGCGCGACGCCTGCGGCAGGTCTCTCCATCGGGCTCGAGCGGGTGCTTGCCGCCCTCGACAAAGAGGGGAACGGCACCGCCGAGGAAGTGCGCCCGGACGTTTTTCTCATCGGGGTAGGCGAAGAGGCCGAGCGCGTCATGACACGGGTCAGCCACCAGCTGCGCAAGCGTGGCCATCGCGTCGAGCGCGACTACTCGGGCCGCGGCATCAAGAACCAGACCAAGGCCGCCGAGAAGTCCGGCGCGCCCTTCACCGTTCTTCTTGGCGAGGAAGAGACGCGGGTGAGCCAGGTGGTGATCGGCGACGTCGCCCGTGGCACGCAGGAGACCTTGTCGGTCGCGCGCCTCATCGAGCATCTCGACTTCAAGCTTCGGCGTGACGCGAGAGATCGTGGGCGCGACCGGGGGCGCGAGGAGCGCGCGCGTCGCGGTGAGCGGGCCGACACGCGCAGCCGGGTTCGCGAGGAGAGCGTCGAGCGCGAGACGCGCGGCCGTGACGCGGAGGGCGAGCGCGAGCCTCGTGTGCGCGCGCGCGACGAGAACGGTCGCAGCAGGGGAAGAGGGCGTCGATACGAGCGGCCGGAAGATGAGGGTGGAGCGCGCTTCGACGAGTGGGCGTCCACCTACAGCGAGGCGGCGCGCAACGCCCCGGAACGCCCCCCGCGTGCGTCTCGCCTTGCAGAGACGGCACTTACCGAGACGGGGGGCGACGATCTGGGTCGACAGGCCTGGTCGGAAGCCCAGGGCGGATTGCTCCAGCCACAGTCTGACGACCCGCTTCACTGGCCCGTCGCGCCTGTGGGGCTGGCCGCTCCGATTCCTGTCTCGATTCCGGAGCGTGTTGACGAGGCGCCCGTCCATGGGGTATCCTGGCTCCTCGAACCGGGCGAGGAAGGCGCATGCGCGGTCGTGACCTATGAGACCGTGGTCGAGGAGTTCGTAGGTGTCGTCGATATCGACGACGATGACTCCGATGAAGGCGACGACGGCGAAGACGGTCTTGCCGGCGTGGGAGCAGGTGACGGCGGAGAAGGCGCAGATGGCGCGAGACGGCGTCGTGGCGGTCGACGAGGGGGTCGACGTCACGGGCGTCGCCGGTCGCGCAAGTCCTGACCCGCCACCTGCTGCGCGACTGACCTGCCGCAGAGGAAGCAAATCTCACGAACGGGAAATCACGCACCATGGAGAATCAGGCCTCGGGCGCCACGAAGCCCATCGATGTCGAGCTGGTCAGGGAGTTCTGCGATCTCGCTGAGTCGCACAACCTGGCCCGCCTCGATGTCTCGTACAAGGAGTTCACTCTTCGTCTCAGCCGCGTCTCTGAGGTCGCACAGCCGTCCGTGGTGATTCCTGCGGCGGCGGTGGCCGCCGCCGTGCCTGCTGACGCCGCGCCCGCGAAGCCCGCCCTGCCTCCAGGGGTGTACGCGGTGAAGTCGCCGCTGGCGGGGGTTTTCTACCGCGCCGTCCGGCCCGGCGCGGAGCCGTTCGTCAATGATGGCGATTCTGTTCGCGTGGGGCAGACGCTCTGCATCATCGAGGCGATGAAGCTCATGAACGAGATTGCCGCCGAGCAGAACGCCCGCGTCTACCGCATCCTCGTCGATAACGCCCAGGTCGTTGAAGCCGGTCAGGACATCATTCTGCTCGAACCCGCCTGAGGAGGTCTGTCTGGTTGACCGAAGCCCTCTTCTCCCCCATCCCAGCGCCGCGCACCTGTGGGTTTCGCGGACGCTGGCGCACGCGCTTCTCGTGGGCGCGTGACTGATGTTCGCAGATATTCTCGAGCGCTGCCGCGACCTGTTCGTCACCGATCGGCGTGACCTCGAGTTCCTCTTTCGCAGAACGGCCCATCAAGAAGATCCCACCGAGATCTCCGACCGCGAGATGTTTGCCAACCTTGCGGCGGGCGATCTCACGCTCGCCGCGCTGCAGAAGTCGCTTCGGCGCCAGGACGACGACGCCGTGGCCGCCCAGTTCCTCAAGTATCTGCGCCAGCGCGTGCTGCCCAAGTTCCCCTTTCGCTTCAGCGAGCGAGAAGATCTCTGCGCGCTGCTGGTCGAAGACAGAGAAGCCGCCAACGTCACCTTGCAATGGGCCGAGCAGATCTGCGCGCGCACGTTCTACTCGCTCTATCACGGCATGTTCCACATGGGCAGCTACCTCGACTGGTACTCCGATCTCGCCGGCAAGTCGTGGTTCTTCGAGAACGTCAAGGGCATGCGCGAGAAGGTCTATCAAGAGCGCCTGCACGAGACCCTGAAGATGGGGCCCTTGCGGGCCACCTGGGACCTCAATGCGCTCCATCATCTCGTCGAGCTCGGCAAGGCCTGGTGGATCACCGACGATGATCGTTTCGCCTCCCAGTACGCCCTTCAGGCCCTCGACTGGATGGAGAAGAATCCCCCCAACATGGGCGTCAACTGGATGGATGAGATGGCGGTCGCCCGCCGCGCGGTCGCGTGGGTCTTCTCCTTCCAGCTGTTCCTGAACTCACCCGCCGTCACGCCCGAGTTCGCCACGCGCGCGGTGAAGACGGCGCTGATGCACGGGGCCTACCTGGCCGACTATCTGCGGCACGCCCGCGATGAGTCTCGTCCGGGGTATCGCCTGGCCGCGGCAGCGGCCCTCCACCTCGTGGCGGTGAGCTATCCTGAGTTCCGCAGCTGCGGTCGCTGGCGAGAGATCGCCCAGGCACTCCTGCCCACAACGCTCGAGGAGGAGTTCGGCGAGAACGGGGCACATCGGTCGGGGTCGGTCGACATGCACCGGCTCTGCTGCGAGTTTGCGCTGCTGCCGTTCATCCTCGCCGAGGTGAACGGGGAGAACGTCGATCGAGAGACCTATCGCCGCACGCTGCAGGCCTTCCAGTTCCTCGTTCAGGTGCAGGAGCCCGAGAGCGGGGCCCAGCCCATCGGCGCCATCTGGCCGGAACGGGTTCTCTGCTTCGGCGCGGCGTTCCAGCCGGATGTGCCCGGTCTCATCGGGCTGGCGTCGGTTCTGCTGAACCGCGAAGACCTTCGCAGGGCCTCGCGCCCCTCGTGGATGATCGTCTGGCTCAGCGGATTCACCGGCGTGAACCGCTATCAGCAGATGGGGAAGATGGCGGCGGAGGTCGAGAAGGTCCGGGCCTACGAGCAAGCCTCGCTCGTCGTGCTTCGCGAGGGCTGGGGAGAGCGTGATTTCTGGGCGGCGCTTCGTGTCGTGCCCAGCCATCCGCAGGAGGTCGGAGGGCGCATCCACGACGACCTCATGCACCTGTCGGTGGCGGTGGGGGGGAGCCGTGTCTTCACCGACACGGGTTCACTCGTGGCGGAAGATGAGCGGAGCCGGTATTTCGACTCGCCGCTCGCCCACAACGTGGTGGTCGTCCGCGACGCCGAGCCTGTGCCCATTGCCGAGGGCGGAGGCCAGGGCGGCGGCATCTCGGTTCTCGACGGCGACCGCATCTGGATACGGGCCGGTCGTCGCGCCTGGGTTCGCGAAGAGAAGACCTGGTGGCATCGGCGTGACCTTCTCTTCGACCCCGCCCACGCCACGCTTGCGATCTGTGACGCCCTCGAGGGCGATGGACCGGCTGACGTCGAGGTCTCGTTCCACTCCCCCATCGATCTCGAGATCGTGCAGCGGGGCGACCTCGGATGCATCTTCTGGAAGCGCACCGGGCTGTTCCGCCTTCACCCCTTCTTTCCCGACAGCTTTCGCGGCTTTGTCGACAAAGGGGCTTCGAAGGGGCTCCCCGCGGTTCTCTCCCGGGACGGCATCAGCCTGGAGCCCTTGCAGCGAATCCGCTACACGGCGCGGCTGGCCATGCCGGGCTGGATGATCTTCTGGATGACCTGGGATAACACCGCGAACACGCCCAGCCTCGAAGAGGTGAAGGCCATGTTCGCGCAGCTCGGCGCCCGTCCGGCGCCCCCCCAGCGTGCGGCAGGAGGCGGTCGTCAGCGGCGACCGGTGCTCTCCAACGACTGACGCGCTGCGGGTCGGGGTCGATGTCGCCTGGCTGCCCCATGACCGTCGCGGCATGGGGCGCTTCGTGCTTCAGACGTTGCTGCGCCTTCAGCAGAGAAGTGATCTGAGTCTCACCCTGGCCAGTCGAAGCCGTGCAGATCGGGCCGCGCTCGAGCTGCTGCTCGATGGCAGCGAGCGATGGCGGTTCACGACCTGGTCGGGCTGGCCTCGATGCAGCCTCGATGTCTGCTGGTTCCCGTGGAACCGTGTTGATGCCCTGCCGCGCGCTCCGCGGGTGGTGACGATTCACGACACAGCGGCGTTCGACTGGCCGCGCAAGGGAAGGTGGGCCTGGCTCGACAACCATCGCGCCCAGTCGAGGCTGCGTCGCGCGGTGGCGCGCGCGGATCGCGTCATGACGGTCTCTTCGTTCTCTCGCGATTGCATCGCGCGTCACCTGGGGGTTGCGTCGGCCGACGTGGTGGTCGAGGGCGAGAGTCTCGCGGCGCTTGCCGCGAACGTGCCTGAGCGCTTGCATCCCCGCCCTTACGTGCTGTTCGTCGGGGCCGACGACGAGCGCAAGAACCTCGGCGCGCTGCTCGAGGCCTGGCGCGCCATCAACCGCCCTGATCTCGACCTCGTCATCGTGGGCTGTGGCGGAGCGCCACAGCCGAACGTGGTCTGGGTTGCAGACAGCGATGACGCTCGACTCGCCGGTCTCTATCGATGGGCTGAGCTGTTCGTCATGCCCTCCCGCTACGAGGGATTCGGCCTGCCGCTGCTCGAGGCCATGGCGTGTGGCACGCCCGTGGCGGCGGCACGGGCGGCCTCGCTTCCCGAGGTCGGGGGGAGCGCACCGGCCTGGTTCGATCCGGACGATGTCTCCGAGATGGCGGCGGTCATCGATGCATGTCTGAACGACCCGTCTCGTCGGGCCGCCATGGCCCAGGAAGGTCTCGCGCAGGCCCGCGCGTTCACCTGGGAGCGGTGCGCCGAGCAGGTGGTGGAGGTGCTTCGTTGGGCCGCCGCCTCGCGGGCCTAGCGCTCGCAGGGAGGCCGATCAGGCGGTGTAGCGCTCGGCGGCCTGTCGGTGCAGGCGCGCAATCTCACCTGCGAGGGTCTGCGGCGCCAGCACCCGCACGTGGGGGCCCGAACCCATGATCCACTGCACGAGCTCAGGACCGGGGCGGACCTCGAGGTGCATGGTGAGACCGCCGTCCTGGGCGGCCTCGAGTCGCTGCGAGGGGTGCCAGGTGCGCTCGGCGATGTAGCGGGCTTCGTGCGCGTCGAACGAGAGCACCACCTGCGCGAGGGTACCGGAGCTGTCGACGCCGAGGCTCTGGCTGAAGTATCCGGCCGCATCGAAATCGGTGGGAATGGTGTAGGTCATCTCGGTCAGCGCCACCGCGCGCACGCGGCTGAGCGCAAAGGTGCGCAGCGCCCCCCGCAGGTGGCAGCGCCCCACGGCGTACCAGTCGCCCCGTCGATTCGTCAGGTGGTACACGTCGACGTCGCGCGCCGACGTGGTGTCGCTGTGCGCGGCGTAGTACTCCATGCGCACGGCGTGACGGCGCTCGACCGCGCTCACCAGCAGCTCGAGCACGTGGCCGTCGACCTGTCGCGTGGGCGAGGGCTCGAATGACACGTTCTCGAGAAGATCGCTGACCCCCACCGAGATCGTTTCCGGGAGCAGGTCTTTCAGGGTCTCCAGGGCGCGTAGCAGACGCGACCCGAGCGGGGTGGCCTGCTGGGTCACCAGGGCCTGGTGGGCCACGATGAGCGCCACCGCCTCGCCCTCGCTCATGATGCGGCTCGGCAGCTCGAAGGTGGGCTCGCGATAGATGTAGGTTCGACGTCGGTTGTCGTACTCGAGGGGGGCCTTCAGCTTGTCTGAGAGGAAGTCGATGACGCGCTGCGCATGGCGGGGACTCAGCTCGAAGCGTTCCGCGAGGATGGTCGAGTTGACCGGCTCGCCGTTCTTGAGCATGCGGTGCACCTCAACCGCTCGAACATAGCTGTCAGCATTGGCCATGGCTTGAACAAGATTCACCAGAGTGGGGGCGGGGGCCTTCAAAGGCAAGAGGTGTTCTGCCGAGCGGCCCGATGGGGGCGATTGCTGCGTCCAGGAATCCTGCACGCCTTCCTGGAAAGACCTGATGTGGGAAATTTCCTCGGCGCCGTCAGTGGCGTGTTCTTCAGCGGTGGCTTGCTGGGGGGCCTTACCGCCGCCGCCTACTACGTTTTCTGCCTGTGGCGTGGCATCAGACTGCATCCGCCCACACTGGGTGCGCTGATTGCGGTCGTGCTGCTGGTGTCGTGGCTCATCGGGTGGGCCATCTCGGAAGATCCGCGGGTGGGTCAGATCAGTCAGGAGCTCTACGATGCAAGCAATGATCTCACGCGACCCCGCAAGTGGTACTACGACAATGAGTATCTGGATACGGCTTCTTTCACGCTGTTCGGTGTGAGCTTCTTGCTCCCCTTGGCCCAGTTCTTCTGCGGGTCTTTCTACACATCGACCCGTCAACTCTTCGGCGCGAAGGAACCTTGACCGCGCAGGCCGCGCAGGCATTGGGGGCGGCAAGAGACGAACCGAACCCCCTGGTTTGCCTGCGGCCGTTGCACGGGAATCAAGAGAGCCACGCCACGCACCGCAGGAGGATCATGGCTTCCACCGCTGCGAAGACCCCGCCCATGGACATCGCCTTCGGAACAGACGGCTGGCGCGCCATCATCGCCGATTCGTTCACGTTCGAGAACGTGCGCCTGGTTGCGCGCGCCATCGCCCGCTACCTGCAGTGGGAGGGGCGTTCGGCCCAGCCGGTCTACCGCCCGAACCTCGCTGGCGGATACCCGTCGCCCTTCCGCGCCGCTGCAAGCGGGCTGGTTGTAGGCTACGACACGCGCTTCCTTTCGCCTCGCTTCGCGCGCGCAGTGGCTGACGAGGTGGCCGCCCAGGGCATCCCGGTGCTGCTGGCCGACACGTTCTCGCCCACGCCCGCACTGTCGCAGGCCGTGCGCGATCACGAGGCCGCGGGCGCGGTCGTCATCACGGCGAGTCACAACCCCAGCGATTACAATGGTCTCAAGCTCAAGCCCGAGTACGCCTCGAGCAGCCTGCCCGAGATCACCGATGCGCTCATGCCGTTCATTGCCGCCGAGCGCGCCAACCCGACGCCTCGGCGCGACGTGCCGGCCGAGGTGCGCGTCTTCTCCCCGCTCGACGGTTATCGCGCCGAGCTCTCGGCTCTGGTCGATCTCGAGCGCATCCGCCAGGCCGATCTCGACATCGTGGTCGACCCGATGCACGGAGCGGGCGCGGGGGTGATTCGCGGCCTGCTGGGTGACGCCCACGTGCGTGAGATCCGCGGGACGCCCGACCCGACCTTCGGCGGGGTGAATCCGGAGCCCATCCTCAAGAACCTCCAGGCGCTCATGACCGCCCTGTCGAGCGCGCCGGGCGGTCATCTGCCCGCGCGGCGCGTGGGCGTGGCTACCGATGGCGATGCCGATCGGGTGGGAGCCGCCGATGGCCGCGGTCACTTCTTCAACGCCCACGAGATCTTTGCCGTCTTGATGTGGCATCTGGTCACGCGCAAGGGCTGGACAGGCGGGGTCGTGAAGACCTTCTCGACCAGCGAGATGATTGGGCGGCTGGCGGCGCATCTCGGCCTGCCGGTGCATGAGACCCCCATCGGCTTCAAGTACATCGTCGAGCACATGCTCACCCACGACATCTTGATCGGGGGCGAGGAGAGCGGTGGCATCGGCGTCAAGAACCACGTTCCGGAGCGCGATGGGGTGCTCTCGAGCCTGTTGCTGCTCGAGGCCGCCGCCTGGGAGAACGAGAGCGTCGAACAGGTGCTGGCCCGCATCCACGAGATCACGGGGCCGTTCGCCTACGATCGGGTCGACCTTCACCTCTCCAGCCGCGCGCAGATGACCGAGGCCGTGGCGTCGCTCAAGGCGTCGACGCCCTCGACCGTGGGGGGGGCGAAGGTGATGTCGGTGGAGACGGTTGACGGGGTCAAGCTTCGTCTCGCCGACGACGCCTGGATACTGTTTCGCCCAAGTGGCACCGAGCCGGTGCTGCGGGTGTACGTCGAGGCGCCGAGTGCCGCGCGGGTCGAGGCCATCTTGCGCGATGGCGAGCGTCTGGCGGTCAGCGGAACCTGCGCGCTGAAGGGGGCCCATTGAGCAGCCGAGACTACGAGGGCATCTGGCTCTGCCCGGACTGTCGCCAGGAGAATGTTCCGCTGTCGCGCTTCTGCGAGGTCTGCGGAAAGCAGCGCGGGTCGGTCGAGCCTGGGCCGGGGCCCGCGGTCATGGCCCGCTTGCGTGGCGCTCGCGCCAGCTCCGACCCGCAGGGTGCGCTGCCGGGGAACGAGGTGGGCGACACGGGGGGGCGCGTGAAGCTGCGCTTTCTCGACTTCCGCGAGCGTCTGCGCGCCATGTTCCGCCGCGCCACCGACGCCGGAGGCAAGGGCGAGGGCGGCAATCCCACCTTCGCCATCGTCGTGGCGTCGGCGCTGTGGGCGTTCATCCGGCTGGTGGGCTACCTCCCGCTCATGCTGCTGCTCAAGTTCATCGCCTTCCTCTTCACCCCGCTCGGGCTGCCGGTCTGGCTGCTCTTTGCGTGGTACTACGGTCGCAATCGACGCGCCATCCATCGGGGCCTCGACACGCTCCGCCGACAGGTGCGTGGCTTCGTCGGCATGGCGGCCAAGGTGCTCGACTCGCTCAACCTGCTCCGCGGTGGCATGCAGAACCTGCTGCAGCGCGCTCGGGGCGACGACATGGGGGCAAGCCGCGGCACCGCGCTGCGCATCCTCGAAGACGAGTGGGATGATGAGGACGATGAACCTCCCGCCCCCCGGCGACGTCCCCGATGATGGAATCCACATCGTGGGCGAACCCCGCGATGTGCTGCTGACAAGACTGAGGAGGCCAGGAACATGACCATCGAGACCGCTGCGCGCACCGTGCGCGCCCCCCGAGGCAGCGAGATCTCATGCAAGGGCTGGTCGCAGGAGGCGGCCCTGCGCATGCTCATGAACAATCTTGACCCTGATGTGGCCGAGCGACCGGAAGACCTCGTGGTCTACGGGGGCACCGGCAAGGCGGCTCGCACCTGGGAGGCCTTCGACGCCATCGTGCGCACGCTGCGACGGCTCGAGAGCGATGAGACCTTGCTGGTGCAGTCGGGCAAGCCCGTCGCTGTCTTCAAGACGCACGCGCGGGCACCGCGCGTGCTCATCGCCAACTCGAACCTGGTGCCGGCGTGGGGCAACTGGGACTGCTTCCGCGACCTCGAGCGCAAAGGGCTCACCATGTACGGGCAGATGACGGCGGGCTCGTGGATCTACATCGGCACCCAGGGCATCTTGCAGGGCACGTATGAAACCCTGGCCGAGGTGGCGCGTCGCCACTTCGGGGGCACGCTTCGAGGGCGTCTCGTCGTCACCGCGGGCCTCGGCGGCATGGGGGGCGCTCAGCCGCTGGCGGTGACCATGAACGATGGGGTTGCACTCTGCGTCGAGGTCGATCCTGCCCGCGCCCAGCGTCGCATCGATACCCGCTACTGCATGCGCATGACCGATTCGCTCGACGAGGCGCTGCAGTGGTGCGACGTGGCGCAGCGCGAGGGAGAGGCGCTCTCGGTGGCCCTGGTGGGCAATGCGGCCGAGGTGCTGCCAGAGATGCTGCGTCGCGGAGTGAAGCCGGATGTGGTCACCGATCAGACCTCGGCCCACGACCCGCTGGTGGGCTACGTGCCCGTGGGTCTCTCTCTCGAAGAGGCCGCGCTGCTGCGCGAGCGCGATCCGAGCGACTACGTGGCGCGATCGCTGCGGAGCATGGCGGCCCACGTCGAGGCCATGCTCGGCTTCATGCGCGCGGGCAGCGTGGTCTTCGACTACGGCAACAACCTGCGACAGCAAGCGCTCTCGCAGGGGGTTGCCGACGCCTTCGCTTTCCCGGGCTTTGTACCGGCCTACATCCGCCCGCTTTTCTGCGAGGGGAAGGGGCCGTTCCGCTGGGCCGCTCTCAGCGGCGACCCCGACGACATCCGCGTCACCGACGACGAGATCCTCCGTCTGTTCCCCGAAGACGAGGCGCTGGCTCGCTGGATCCGCAAAGCGCGCGAGCAGGTGGCGTTCCAGGGGCTGCCGGCCCGCATCTGCTGGCTCGGCTACGGCGAGCGTGCGAAGGCTGGGCTCGCCTTCAACCGTCTCGTGCGCGAGGGCAAGGTGAAGGCCCCCATCGTCATCGGTCGCGATCACCTCGATTGCGGCTCGGTGGCGTCGCCCAACCGCGAGACCGAAGCCATGCGTGACGGATCTGACGCCATTGCCGACTGGCCTATTCTCAATGCCCTCATCAACACCGCCGCGGGGGCCGACTGGGTGTCGGTGCATCACGGCGGAGGGGTGGGCATCGGCTACTCGATCCACGCCGGGCAGGTATCGGTGGCCGATGGTTCGGCGCTGGCCGATGAGCGTCTGGGGTGCGTGCTCACCACCGACCCCGGCATGGGGGTGGTGCGCCACGTCGATGCCGGGTACGACGAGGCCATCGCCACCGCGCGGGAGCGCGGCGTCGACGTGCCCATGCTCGGCTGAAGCCGCGCTTTTTCCCGCCGGCGCAGAGCCGGCACTTGCATCTCGGTCTGCAAGCGGGTAGAATACCCGTGGTGCGGCTTTGACCGCGTAGGAGGTCTCCCATGCTATCCCCTCAAGACATCGCCCTCATCGGCGTCATCGCGCTGTTCGTCTTCGGGCCGAAGAAGCTGCCAGAGATGGCGAAGTCGCTTGGGCAGAGCGTGAACGAGTTCAAGAAGGGCATCAAGGGCGGCGAGGAGAACGGCGAGGCGGCCGCCAGCCAGGGGAACGAGGGTGCGCTTCCTGGGGCTCATCAGCAGCAGGCCGTCCCCTCCAGCACCTCCAACCCACAGCAGCTGGCGCTTCCCGCGCAGTCGAGCGAGACCCGCCGCGTCTAGCGCTTCGAGCTGATCGCGGTCAGATCTTCCCTGGGCGTGCCCCGGCTTCGTCTTGAACCTGCGGGTCTCCGCATTGCAGCAAAAAGGCCTCGGACTTGTGTCCGAGGCCTTTTCACATGGGGGGGCTGTGCGCTCCCGGCTTCAGTGCTGGTGGTTCGGATCGCCGCAGTTGCAGTAGAGCACCCCGGAGTGGCGGATGTGGCCGTTCACCACTTCCAGCGGACTGTGCGCCGAGGTGAGCATGTAGTCGAGGTGAAGGTCTTTCGCCTTCACGCCGTCCTTCTCGCCGTGGATGACGATAGGCGGGTTCTTCTGGAAGTCCATCATCTTCTTGAGGAAGAGCTTCGAGTCTTCGACGCTGTCTTCGGTGATGGCGTCGCGGTTCATGGCGATGAGCTCGTTGTCTTTGTTGAATGCCAGCAGCAGGCCGCCGTTTATGCTGAACGAGCTGCCCTGGTACTCGGCACCCCACGAGACATCGGTGAGCTCGACATCGCGCTGCTCGGTGTACTGAACGATCTTCTCGCCCTTGTCGTTGCTCACCATTCTTTCGAACTTCAGCGACTTGCGATCGGTCGAAGACAGGCCAAGTGCCTCGGCGTGGTCGGCCAGCAGCTTCTTCGCGTCCTTCTTGGGGTCGAACCCTTCCGGGAGCGTGACCTCCTTGCGCAGCGCCTTGGTGGAGGCGAGGTCTGTGGTGAAGCGGTCGGCGTCATCGGCCGAGAAGATGCCACGCGAGGTGAACACGGCGAGCAGCTTCTCGAGGTGGGCGCCACCGTTGTCGATGACGTCGGCCGTGAGCATCGATGCGGCGGCATCTTTGAACGAGATCTTGCCCACGGGTCCGAGCTCGACGCCGCGCATGACGAGCGAGCCCACCGTGTCGCGGGCGTTGCGCACGGCGTCGACGAACGGCTTCTGCGAGTCTTCGGTCTCCTCGTGGGTGACGAGGCGCAGAAGGTCGTAGATGGCGCCCGTCCACGACTGGGAGTGGGCGTGCGGCTCGAGGGCCGGCCCGTCCGGGAAGGCCATGAAGGGCATGAAGTGCGGGTCGCGCGACGTGTGGTCGTTCAGCAGGCTGCGCACGTACGGCTTCTCTTCGCCGCGCATGGCTCGGCCGAGCTGCTCGCCCATGTTCGACACGATGTTGGGCTTGCCCAGGTTGCCGCGGGTCTCTTGATAGAGCTGCTCGACCACGTCGTCATCGCTCAGCGAGGCCAGCATCGCGATGCAGTCGCCGAACGCCTCGTGGAAGCCGCTGCTCGAGGTGTCGAGCGAATCGATGTACTTGGGGCGAAGACCGTCGAGGATGGCGTGCCCC
>RGZZ01000048.1 GCA_010028905.1 Pseudomonadota bacterium
ATCGCCGAAGCGCTCGAGCGCATGGGGCCAGCGCACTGAGGTCGAGGTGGCTTCTTCTGACGCGTGGTCTGCCTTCCTCAGCGACGGCCGCATCGAATGCACTCTCTGCCCCCGCCGCTGCCGACTGCACGACGGGCAGCGGGCCTTCTGCTTCGTGCGCCGTCGCGAAGGCAACGCGATCACGCTGACCACCTACGGGCGCAGCACCGGCTTCTGCATCGACCCCATCGAGAAGAAGCCGCTGGCCCACTTCCTGCCGGGCACGCCCGTGCTCTCGTTCGGCACCGCGGGCTGCAACCTGGGCTGCCGCTTCTGCCAGAACTGGAGCACGAGCAAGTCGCGGGACGTGGAGGCCGCCAGTGCCACGGCGGCACCGGAAGCCATCGCCGAGACCGCGCGGCGACACGGGTGTCGCAGCGTGGCCTTCACCTACAACGACCCGGTGATCTGGGCAGAGTACGCCATCGACACCGCAATCGCGTGCCGTGCTCTCGGGGTGAAGACCGTGGCGGTGACCGCCGGATATATCAGCCCGGAAGCGCGTCCCGCGTTCTTCTCGAACATCGACGCGGCCAACGTCGACCTCAAGGCGTTCAGCGAGCGCTTCTACCACAAGCTCGCCTTCGCGCGTCTGGGGCCCGTGCTCGACACCTTGCGCTGGATCCGTCACGAATCAGATGTGTGGCTCGAGATCACCACCTTGCTCATCCCGGGCGAGAACGACAGCATCGACGAAGTTGCGCGCATGTGCGACTGGCTGGTCTCGAACCTCGGCCCCGACGTTCCCCTGCACCTCACCGCGTTCCACCCGGACTACCGTCTCACTGATCGAGGCCCCACACCGCCCTCGACGCTGCTGCGCGCTCGCAATCAGGCACTGCAGGCAGGGTTGCGGTATGTCTACACCGGAAACATGCACGACCCCGCGTCACAGAGCACCATGTGCCCCGCCTGCAAGACGGTGGTCATCGAACGCGACCGTTACACGCTGGGTCGGTGGAACCTCGAGGGAAGCGCGTGCAGCCGCTGTGGCACGCGCGTCGCGGGGGTCTTCGAAGCACAGCCCGGCACTTGGGGCGCGCGTCGTCAGCCGATTCGAATCGGCGCAGGAGAGACATGACAGGTCGCAAACGCGCTCGGCCGCAGACACGGCAGGTGAAGCCGGACGTGTCCGATCGATCCGCTGCGCGCCAGCAAGCGCCTGAGGTCGAGGGCCGGGGGAGAGGGAGCGCGGTGGCCGTGGTCCTGCTGCTGTTGGGGCTCTGCTGGGCGATTCCCCTCGCGCGTTCCCTTCCTCCAGAGGTAGCCACGCTCATCGTGGTGGCGATTCTCGGGGCCCCCGCCTGCGCGGCGCTCACCGCGGTGCTGCGCGGGATCACGCCTCGACACGACGGAGCACGTCTCTACGTGGCCGAGCTCTTCTCTCTCCTGGTCCGGCTGCTGGCATTTCCGATCATCTTCATCATCATCCCGTTGCAGATCATTGCAGGGCTCACCGCGTTCGTCGGCGTCGGCCTGACCATCGGGGTTGGGGCCTGCATCCTGCAGAAGATGCTGCACGCGAGATGGGGACTGATCCGATCCTGGAACGAGATCGGGCTTTGGGCACTCGTTGCAGTGGGACTTCTCGTGTCGTCGGTGCCCCTGATGGGACTGGCTTCGCTGGCGGAGGAGAGCGGCATCAGCCTGTACGAATGGCTCACCGGCCACGTGCGAGATCTCGAGACATCCGTGCAGGCACGGATCTTTGGCCCCCCGAATGCACCAGACAGCTTCGAAGAAGAGGAGATCGATGCGTGAGAATCGAGTGGAACCGCATGGCCGAGCCGCAAGACGACCTGCACGACAGCCGCGTGGTCTGGGACCTCGTGACGACCACCACGTCTCCGGTTCGGCGCGTCCCCCATCGCCGTCGCCTTCCGCAAGGGGCGCCCACCCTCTTCGACGGCGCCGTAGCCATTCGCTACATCGCCGACGTCCCCCCCGGGGCCCCGCAGAATGCCAACGGTCCGCTGCAGCATCCGAACATGGAGCAGGCGGTGGAGTACGTGCGCCGGTGGCCCGCAGCCTACCAGCAGTTCCGCATGCTCATGGACACCTTTCACCCCATGATCGACACACGAATCCCCCCGGAGCGCTGGAACGTTCAGCTCGGCTCGAACTCCCACTCAGACGAAGACAAGTTCGGCACCATGTACGCCACCGTGTTCGATCCCATCGGCACCGCCGAGGCCATGGTGCACGAGATGGCGCACAACAAGCTGCGCGGGCTCGGCATCTACGTAGAGGCAGCCCAGCGCCTGATCACGAACGCGCCTGACCAGCTGTTCGAGAGCCCCATCCGCAAAGACCGCATGCGCCCCATGACGGCGGTGCTGCACGCGCAGTACTCGTTCATCCACGTGACCCAGCTCGACCTCAAGATGCTGGCGGTCGAGACCGACACGCGCGTTCGCGACGGAATCCTCAGCATGCTGGCGTGGAACGTGCCGCGCATGGAACTCGGGTACGATGAGATCCGTTCCTCGATACGGGTAGACGCCATGGGGCAGATGTTCATCGACGGATTCTTTGCCTGGTCAGATCGGGTGATCGAAGAAGGGAACCAGGCCCTTCGTGAGATGGGCGTGGCCAAGCGCCCCCTCGAGCGCACGCCGGGCATTGCGCCTCCCCCCGTGATGGCCGACTGAGCGACGGTCGCGTTCGGCTACTGCGGACTGTAGGCCTGCACGGCGTTCTTGACGGGGCCGAGGGTCTGGAGGTAGTCGTAGATGGCGCCGAGGTCGTCTTCGGTCATGCCCCCATAGGCCGTCCACGGCATGACCGAGCTCATCTCGCCGGGCTTGACCGACGCAGGCGGGTGCCGTGCGGGATCCATCGACTTGAACCGTGCGATGAACTGCGCGCGTGTCCACTTGCCGATGCCCGTCTCAGCGTCCGGCGTGATGTTGGCGGAACGCTCCACGCCTGACATGCCCGGCACGCGGAACTCCACCCCGCCCGCATATTCCAGACCGGCCTTGAACGTGCCGTGAACCCGCTGGGAATGACACGGCATGCAGGAGGCCATCGCGGTCAGGTACTCACCGTAGGCGGTGCCATCTTTCGCCGTGGGAGGCGCATCCAGCAGTTCAGCAGGTTGAGGGAGCATGCGCACAACGAGGTTCATGGGAAAGGTGAGCTTGCGCGCCGGGATCTCATTCTGCAGGGGTTTCAGGGTGCGCAGGTACATCACGATGTCGGCGACGTCGCTCTTGGCCAGATGTCGGTAGATGAGATAGGGCATGATGGGAAACAGCGCCTTCCCGTCAGCGGTCACGCCGCACGTGATCGCCCGCGCAACGTCGCTGTCACTCCAGCTGCCCAGGTGCGCAGGCGTGATGTTGCTGGCGTGCACCGTTCCCGGGACGCCATACGTTCGATCGAATGCATCGCCCCCCTTGCCCTCGGTGCCCGGCGTGACCGGACCCGACTGACGCGTCCAGTCACGCGTTGAGTGACAGGTGATGCAAAACGCCACGTTCTCGGCGAGATAGCGACCGTGGGCAACACGATCCTTTCCCCCCTTGCTGAAGTCGATGACAGGCGCCGGCCCCACCTTCGGGTAGGTCGAGCTCAAAACGAACCAGGCGACACCCGCACCCAGAGCTGCCAGCAGCAGCAGCCCACCGATGATCTTGAGAAGAAGCCTCACGACGAGCCCCACCTTTCCGGTATGACGTGCCGCTGGAGTTCGCCAGAGATGAAGCCCCCCCTGCGCCTGCGTCCCCCGCGCTCGATGCAGCAGAGCACACTCACGCTGCGTGTTCGACGTCGAGAAGAGCGCCGCCGCGGGCCCGTCGCCAGTCGCCTCGGTGGAACCAGGCGGCCATGAGCGCGGCACGAATCACGGCCAGCACCGTGATGACCCACCACACCCCAGACACCCCCAGACCCAGCGGCGCCGCGACAAGCCACGCCGCAGGAACGCGAACGAGGGTGAGCGGCACACCGATGAGCATGGGCGGCAACGTATCGCCCGCACCGCTGAACGCGCCTTCGAGCACGATCTCGGTCGAAGCGAACATCTGGGCGAATCCGATGATCCGGATGTAGGCGGAGGCGGCTTGGAGCACCTGCGCATCACGGCTGAAGAGCTGCGCGAGCGGAACGCTGAAGAAGATCATGCCGAGCGACCAGACGAATGAGAAGGCTACCGCGAACCCCACGGCACCCCAGGCGCATCGTGCCGCGCGGTCGAGATCGCCTGCTCCCTTGCTCTGTCCGACCAGCGTCACCGTCGCCGTGGCGAGGGAGACCGAGACGAGATAGCAGATCGATTCCACGCGATGGCCGATGCCCACGGCGGCCACCGCGGGCGTGCCGAAAAGCCCCAGCACCCGGGTGAGCCCCATGTAGACCAGGCAGAAGACGCTGGCGTTGAACGACGTGGGCAGCCCGATGCGAACGACCTCACGCACGTCATCGAGACGCCTAAGCGAACCCCAGGCAAGCCGTGCCGGAAAACGCCCTCGTGCATACAGGGCGAGGTAGGCGAACAATCCCAGCGCCATGGCAAGCGCGGTGCTGAGGGCCGCACCCGCAACCCCGAGCGGTGAGACGAAGCCGCCCCATCCACCCACGAGAACTGGCAGGAAGGCCAGGTTTGCAAGAACCACGCCAGACCAGACCACGGTTGGCGTCACCGTATCGCCACACCCGCGGTACACCGCGCCCATGACCTGGTCCACTGCCATGAGCGGCAGGATCAGGAAGATGATGCGAAGATACGCACTCCCCTGCTCCACTACCCCAGGCTCGAGACCCATCGCAATCAGAACGGGACGGTGAATCGCCTGCCCGATGAGGCACAGCAGGGCCGAGAAGCACAAGGCAAACACCAGCGCCTGCGTTGCGGTTCGATCGATCGCGTCCGTACGCTGTGCCCCGACCTCATCTGCAATGACAGAGGCTGTTCCGATGGAGACCACCATGAGCTGGGCTTGAATCAGCCACACGAAGAACGACGAGGCGTTGAGGGCGGCCAGTGCCTCTACACCGAGCCTGCCCACCCAGATGCTGTTGATGACGTTGTACGACGTCTGCAGCAGATCAGAGAGAATGATCGGGACAGACAGCGAGAGGATCGCGCGAGGTATCGACCCCGCGGTTACTTGCCGGATGGCGACGTCTGTGCGCCTCCCGCCTGGGGCTGTCCGCCGCCCGCTGCGCTCTTGCTGTCGCTCTTGGCATCCTTGGGTTCTGTCTTGGTGTCCTTGGCGTCGGTCTTGGACTTGCCGTCCTTCGCGTCGTTCTTGCCGTCCTTGGCGTCGGTCTTGCCGTCCTTGCCATCGGCCTTGGCATCGGTCTTGACCTCGGAACCCTCTGCGGCAGCTTCCTCGTCGGTCTTCTCTTTCTTACGTGTGAAGGCCACTTTGTCGTGCTGCGTCTTCACGCTCGGCGTCGCCTGGACCACCCGCTTGCTGTTGTTCCAGGAGAACGGCACGGTCGTTGTCTGGCCAGGAAGGATCTCGGCCACGAAGATTGCAGGCAGCGTGGTGACCGCGTGCATCGGGGTGGGCGTGGGAGACGCCTGAGGCGCCGCCTCGGCCGCCGACGTGGTGGGGACTGGGGTCGCTGCGGGCTTGGGCGCGGGGGCGCCCCCCGAGGCCATCTCGGGATAGCTCATGCTCACCGTTGTCGGCGGCGTTCCCCCATAGGTGGGAAGCGAGTCGTCAGTCGTCGGCTTCACGTAGCTGGGAAGGGAGGCGCCGCCCCCGAGGCCGGTGGCGTACTGGGCATCGGAAGGCTTGGGATCGTCGGGAGCCTCGATTGTGACGTAGACGAAGACGTTGCGAATCGCCACCTCTGCGTCGTTCTTGAGAATGACGCTGCCCTTCATGAGGCCGGTCTCCTGCGTGGAGTACGATACGCGCTCCACCGAGATAGGCTCGTCATCAGGCGTCTTCGAGGTGCCCTTCACGTCTTTCTCGGCAGACTCTGAGGCAGCAGCGCCGCTCGAGGTGCTCCCCCCGCGCCACGACGGGGCGGTCGAGACCTTCCGGCGCGCGTCTTCCTTGACCTGTTTCTCCGCCTTCTTCACCGCTTTGTCGATGGATCTCTGGGAGATGCGCCCCCCCGACATCGTCACCTGAGCGACGCCCACCGCCGGCGTGTAGAGATAGAGGCCCCCCAGGCCCTCTGCGACAGCACGTGCATCGACGAGTGTCTGCCCGTCTGCGCGCACCGCCGTGGCGGACACCGTCCGGCCGGCGAGTCGCAGGGTGAGCGATGTACCGCGGAACGCCGCCCCCCCGCCCTTGCCGGGCTCAAGATCGTACCCCCCCTCGGCGGTGCCACGCCACGAAAGGCCCATGGCGCGCAGAAGCGCTTCCGCGGGTACGTATACGCGACCGTCACGCACGACGCCGCTCACCTCGGATTTCCCCACGAACAGGGTCACCTTCGGCTGCGCCTGGGTCGCAACGGCGAGCGACATGAGGGCGATGACCGCAAGAATAGCCCCTTTGATTCTAGAGAGCACGGGCATGGGCGTTCCTCCAAGAAAAGCAGGTGTCGGCTGGCACGGGCGCCGAGCGCTTCCTTCACACGACGTGCTCGAGGAGGTCGGCCCCAACATTCAACGCGAGGGAAGGAGGTTCGTCAACGACAAGGAGGTTGCCTTCCTGTCGGGGGGTCAGGCTTCGCCAGATGGGTCGTGCATGGCGCGCTCGAGCGCCACCCATGCATCTCTCCCCAGACGGCTTCCTTGCGCCACAGCCTCTTCACTGCTGCGATGGCCTCGCGCCACATGCGTGTACTTGCGGGCCATCTGGCGTATGCCAAGCCGTTCTTCGGGAGAGAGCGGGCGACGCGCCTTCGCGGGAGATCCCATGTAGAGATGTCCCCCTTCGAGTACGGCTCCCTCGGGCACGAGACAGCCGGACGCGAGGATGCTCTCGTCTCCCACCACCGCGCCGTTGAGAACGATGGCACCGATGCCCACGAGACAGCCGTCGCCGATGGTGGCGCCGTGGACGCAGGCCGCGTGTCCCACGACCACGTCACAACCGATGACGACGGGGTGGTCGTCGGCGACGTGCACGACGCTGTTGTCTTGAACGTTCGATCCGTCACCCACCGTGATGGCGTTGATGTCGCCGCGCAGCACTGCGCCGGGCCAGACGCTCACCCGCTCTCCGAGCGTGACGCGCCCCATCACCACCGCTCGTTCGTGCACGTAGGCACTCTGTGCGATCTCAGGCTCGAAGTGAAAGAACGAGGAGACCACGTCTCAGCCCTTCTTGAATCCCATGAAGAAGCCGACCCCGAAGGAGCCGGCGTACGGGAAGTTGTTCACGAGCAGCTTCCACCACGAAGCATTGGGTCCGCTGAGGCTTCGAGAAGCGTGGCCGAACGAGTCAGCCACGGCCTTCCAGTCAACGGTGACGAAGCGGTTCACCACCATCAGCTGGACCAGGATGAAAGACAGGCCGAGGAGCAGTGCGGCAAGAAGGGCGACCTTCTTCAGCGCATAGCCCACAGCCCATCCGGAAACCAGCCCGAATCCGATGCCGGTACCCAGCCAGGCGAGCACGTTTCCGATGTCGCCCGACCCTGCAACGGCCTGAAGATCAGCCCTGCTTGGACTTGCTGGTGATATAGTCGACGGCATCCTGGACCTTCTGGATCTTCTCGGCATCCTCATCGGGGATCTCGATGCCGAACGCGTCTTCGAAGGCAAGAACCATCTCGACGATGTCGAGGGAGTCAGCGCCGAGGTCATCAACGAAGCTCGCGGTGGGAGCCACCCGATCTTCCTCGACGTCGAGGTGTTCCACGACGATCTCGCGGACCTTGTTCATCACTTCTGACATGTGGGAATTCTCCTCTTTCACTGGTTCTGGTTCGCGGCAAGCGCCGCGGCGGTGCGGCCTGCGCCGCGCGGTGCACCTCGCCGCCTCGTGGGAGCCGCAAGGCGTGCACGGTAGGCGGGGACACCGAGTTTGAAATTCTCTGTATAGTATTGAGGCCGGCGTGGTTTTCCTGCCTCGAACGACGCTACATCACAAGACCGCCATCGACGACGAGGACCTGTCCGGTGATGTAACGCGCCGCGTCACTGGAAAGGAAGGCAACCATCTCGGCTATCTCTTCGGTGTGCCCGAAGCGGCCGAGAGGAATGTTTGCGAGCATGCGCTGCTTGACCTCGTCCGGCAGGCTTGCCGTCATCTCGGTCTCGATGAAGCCCGGCGCGACTGCGTTGACGGTGATGGAGCGCGAACCGAGCTCACGGGCCATCGACTTCGTGAAGCCGATCAGGCCGGCCTTCGAGGCCGCATAGTTGGCCTGGCCCGGATTGCCCATCAGCCCCACCACGGAGCTCACGTTGATGATGGCGCCGCTCTTCTGGCGCATCATCACGCGGCTCACAAGCCGCGTCATGTGGAACGCAGACTTCAGGTTGACGTTCATGACGTCATCCCAGTCGCTCTCCTTCATGCGCATGAGGAGCGTGTCGCGGGTGATTCCCGCGTTGTTCACGAGAACATCGATGCGCTGCCATCTGTCGATGACGTCCTTGACCATTCCCTCGGCGGCTTCGAGGTTCGATACGTCTGCGCCGTAGGCCAGGGCTTCTGCGCCCTGCGCCACCAGGGCATCGGCCACCCGTCGGGACCCCTCTTCAGTGGTCGAGTTCACCACCACCCGCGCGCCGCGGGAAGCCAGCAACTCCGCGATTGCGCGACCGATTCCGCGCGCCGATCCGGTCACGAGGGCCACCTTGCCCTGAAGCGACCCGCTGTTCACACCCTTGTCTTGTGCCATGGCTCTACTGCACCGCCCTTGAAGTCAACGCGTCAACCGTGCGAAGCACGCCAGGGGCGTCTTGCACCCCCAGCACCTTCGCGTCACGATTGATCTTTCGGATCATGCCCGAGAGGGCCGTGCCCGGCCCGACCTCGATGAACGTGTTGACCCCGCGCGCCAGCATGGCGTTCACGCTCTCCACCCAGCGAACCCGCGCGGCGACCTGCTTGGACAGCGCATCGCGGACCTCGTTGGGGAACACCACGGGGGATGCCGTGACGTTGGCCACGACCGGGCAGCGAGCAGGGCTGAACTCGGCGCGATCGAGATCCTTGACGAGCTTGTTCGCCGCATCGGACATGAGGCTCGAGTGGAAGGCCGCGCTCACGGGAAGACGGATGTACCGCCGCGCTCCCATCTCCTTGGCCACGGCCTCGCCGGCCTCCACCGCGCGCAGGTCGCCGGACACCACGATCTGCTCCGGAGAGTTGATGTTTGCGACTTCGAGCAGGGCTCCGCTTCGCTCTGTCGCTGTCGCGCAGAGCGTCTCAACGCGATCGAGAGGAAATCCGAAGACAGCAGCCATCCCGCCGGGACGCTCATCGCCCGCGGCCTGCATGAGCTGCCCTCGACGCCTCACCAGGCGCATGCAGTCCTCCATGGCGATGACGCCCGCCGCGGCAAGCGCACTGTACTCGCCCACGCTGTGCCCGGCAACAACCGCGGGCGCCAGATCGCGCACCTGGAGGGCGCGCCAGGCGGCCAGGCTGGTGACCACAACGGCAGGCTGCGTGAACTCGGTCTGGCGCAGCTGCTCCTCCGGGCCATCGAAGCAGAGGCGGGAGAGAGAGAAGCCGAGCACGTCGTCGGCCATCTCAAAGACCTCGCGCGCCTCTTTGAACTCACGGGCCAGATCAGCGCCCATGCCCACGAATTGAGAACCTTGTCCGGGAAAGACGAAGGCACAGCTTTCCATGATTTCCTCCACGGCCGCGGCCGCTTTACTGGGATCAGTGTACGGTTGCGGTGACGGCGCCTTGCGGTTCGTGCGCTGCCGCGGAGAGGCGCGCCGCGGGGTCGGTCGAGACCCGGGAGTATCCCCAGCGCATGACGGCGCCTCCCCAGGCAAGCCCCGCTCCGAAACCACAGATGGTCACGACGTCGTCGCGCCCCAGACGCCCCTGTGATACCGCCTCGCTGAGCGCGATGGGAATCGAGGCGCACGAGGTGTTCCCGTAGCGCTCGACATTGCAGAACAGCTTCTCTTCAGGTATCCCCGCGCGTCGTGCGGCCGCGCTCATGATGCGAAGGTTGGCCTGATGCGGGACGAAGAGCTTCACGTCTTCGACCGTCAGACCCGCCGCGTCGAGCAGCTCGAGCGCCGCCTCGCCGAGCACCTTGACCGCAAACTTGAAGACCTCGTTGCCGGCCATCTGGATGTAGTGCTGACCCGCCGCGAGCGTCTCGGTGCTCGCAGGCAGCCGAGAACCTCCCGCCGGCATGCGCAGGAGCTCAGCCCCGCCACCGTCTGCACGGAGCGTCATGCTGAGAACCCCGTGTCCATCGGTGGAAGGCTCGAGTACGACGGCGCCAGCGCCATCACCAAAGAGAACGCATGTGTTCCGGTCGGTGAAATCGGTCACCCGGGTCAGCGTGTCGGCGCCAATGACCAGAACACGGCGAAACGTTCCGCTCTGGATGAACTGCGACCCCACCGCCAGGGCGTAGACGAATCCAGAGCAGCCACATTCCAGATCGAACGCGCCTGCGCGCGCAGCACCCAGGCGGTGCTGCACGAGGCAGGCGGTGGCAGGGAACGGCATGTCTGGTGTGGCCGTGGCGACAATCACGAGGTCGAGATCTGCAGCGGAGACGCCAGCGTCAAGAAGGGCGGCTCTCGCCGCCTCATACGCCAGGTCAGACGTGGCAGAACCCGCATCGACGATGTGGCGCTCCGAGATGCCGGTGCGCTCTCGGATCCAGGCGTCGCTCGTATCGACCATCTTCTCGAGGTCGAGATTGGTGAGCACACGCGGGGGGACGTGATGCCCGACCCCCGTGATGACAGCCTGCAGCGGCCGACCCGTCACCTATGACTGCTCCACGGTCTCCAGCGTGAACACCTGACGATCACCATACTTGCCGCACGTCGGGCACACCCGATGGGGGAGCTTGAGCTCCTTGCAGCTGGGACAAGGAACCGCATTGACCTCGGCCAGGCGGATGTTCGCACGACGGCGACGGGTCTTGGAGTGGGATGTCTTGTATTTAGGATTGGCCACGAGCGGAAACCTCCTACGCGGGATGCCGCATCTGCTCGTCGTCGCCGCCTTCAGTCGGCAGCGAAGATGCGCCCGTGATTGCTGCTCTGCGCGCGCCTCGCCCTGACGCTCACCCCTCGAGGCGCCGCTGGAGATCTCTCAACGGCTGCAGCCTCGGGTCTTCGCGTTCGGTCGAGCATGCGCAAGATGCACGATTTTGATTTTCACCGCAGATTGGACACAGCCCGCGGCAATCCTCCCTGCAGAGCGCCTTGATGGGAAGGGCGGCAATGACGTTCTGCCGCAGGATCTCGGTGAGGTCTATCTCGATGTCGTCTTCGGTGTAGACACTGAGATCTGACCACGGCGAGTCCTTCTCGTCGGGCACTTCAGGGCTGCCTGCCGGCAGGAACTCCTCCTCGATGTCGGCGTTCACCCGAGCCTTGAAGGGCTCCGCGCAACGCGCGCAATCGAGGACCACGTCGCCTCTCAGCAGGCCGCGCACCAGGATGCGGGACGCGGCATTGCTGAGGCGGAGTGAGACGTGGGCCGGTCCTTCGAAGCGAAGGTCTCCGAGCAGCAGCGGCCCGTCGTGCAGGACGTCTTCCCGGGCACCGTGCGCCTTGCGAACCTCGCGTATGTCGACTCTCATGGCAGCTTCCTCGAATCGGCTGGGACGGCACGGGCATTCATCACGACAGGGGCGCTGTGCCGAGCGACCTCGCTCACCGGCAAAGCCTGCCCATTATAGGAGAAGCCATGCCCCTTGTCAACAAGAGACGTTCCTGCCCGCGGCCGCACGTCTGCAGCGCGGCTGAGAGCCGCTCGCTCGCCCCCTTCGGCCGATGCGAGGGTTCGCTCGATCACGCGCTCGTAGTAGTCGCGCCTGCGCTCCACATCGTCGAGCCCTCCTCCGAAGACACGACGCACAGGCAGGTAGATGCGCTCAACAGGCCGCTCCACGACACGCAGCCCAGCCCGGCGGGCCAGCAGCCAGAGCTGCAAGGGAAAGCCGTATCCTGGTTCGTCGAGCGCCAGCGTGGCCACAGACCGCGTGCGGTATGCCTTGAATCCGCAGAACCCGTCTGTGAGCGCATACCCCGTGATCTCGTTGATGCGCCGGGTGAGCACGCGGTTCAAGCGCAGCCGATCCGGCGGGGGCTGACCGAGGGGTGACGGTGAGGAATCGTGATATCGCGTCCCAGAGACGATGTCGGCGTCGGCCAGCCCGTCCACGAGATCTTCCAGGCGCGCGGCGTCATGCTGGCCATCCGCATCCATCGTGACCACCGCGCCGTAGCCGTTGGCCAGAGCCCAGCCGAACCCACGCATGAGCGCGGCGCCATAGCCACGACTCGCTCCTGTCTCGATGACGGTGGCCCCCGCCTCGCGGGCCTCTGCCGCGGTGGAATCACGCGAGCCATCGTCGACGACGAGCACGTCGCAGCGCACGGGAGCCGCCATCGCGGCGCGAACCACCGTCCCCACGGTGGGCGCCTCGTCACGCGCAGGGATGATGACCAGGTTCATGCAGGTCCTGCCTCCCCGAGGGCGCTCACGGGCACGCACGAAAGGCGTTCCGTCTTCTTCCCCGGCACACTCATTTCAACACGCTCCATCGACCTTGGATTCGAGGGCGCGCCTGGGCGGAGGTCCACGTGCCGCTCAGACGAAGGCCCTCTCTGGTGAGCGTACCCTCGAAGACCGCCAGCCACCGCGCGTCGGCGGGCGCTCCCCCGTCGCCGCCCATGGCCTGGGTGTGACTGAGGATTCTGCCGTTCGTCTTTCCTGTGCGCGAATCGACGAGACCCTGCCAGTCACCGCGCAGCCATCGACCGTCAGTGACGCCCTCCCAGTGGCCGCGCAGGCAAGTGCCGAGAAGCTCGAGACGAAGCCTGGCCTGAACGGCCCCCTCGATTCTGCCCTCAAAGGTTCCATAGGAGAAGGGGTAGCGTGCGTGCTCTCCCGTGCCGAGGGCGCAGACGTCAGCGTGTCCTCGCATGGAAGCCGTCTGTGTCGACGGGAGGACGAGCTGCACACGCTCGCCGCCCTTCAGGTGCAGGTGCTTCCATGCACGCGTCACCGGGTCAGGAGGGGTGTCAAGCAATCGCTCTCGCGCCAGCACGTCATGAACCGCCTGCAGCGCCGACATCGGAGGCTTGCGCGCCAGCGCGTCAGACACGCGTCTGCGGACGGCGGCCTCGGCCGTCGAGAACGCGTCGCTGCAGAAGACATCGATCACGCCGGCGAGCTGCTGGAAGCGCACCTTGCCGAGCGATGTGCGAAGCGACTCGATCTCGACCCGGGATCCGTCGCGCAGGCTCCGCGCCGCCGTGGGCCGGACCGCGTCGAACAGCCGCATGCCCAGCTCGGCGTCGAGCGCGCGACGGCCGTCTCCGTGCGGAAGCGACTGCAGCGCGTCTTCATCGCCACACATGCGAAGGTCTTCGACCGACACGCAGCCCTTGTTGCCCAGGTCACCCTTCCACCCGCTGCCGCTCTGCTCGAGCGCTCTGGCCCAGCCGTGAGACGCCGCCGATTCGAAGCGAACGCAGTCCTCGAACGGGAAGAAGCCCTTGGCGGGACGCTGGACCTCGCTGGTGGAGGCGAGGGCCACCGTGTCGCCGTCACCGATCTCGGCCACGCGTCGTCCGCCTGCCGGCGTGTCGAAGACGATCACGCGATGCCGCGCTCGGCTCTGCGACACAACCCGCCGGAGTCGTTCGACCTCGAGGCAGCCGTCAGAGCAGAGCACCCCGCGGTCGTCTCCGGCGGCCACGAAGAACAGCAGGAGCACGTCATCCGGGGCGCACGATGTCGCCGCGGCAGAGACCGCGTCGAGCACCTGATCGACCGTCGCCAGACCGATGAGGCTCCGGGTATCGGCCTGGCGCGAGAGCACCTCTGCCAGGCGACGGGCAGACATCTCACACGCAGGCAGCTGCGCAACCCCAATTGACGCCGCGTATCGGGAGACACCCACCACCACGGCGACGCGGCGGGCAGACGCCCACGCAGTGCCACACGCCGCCTGGGCCACGAGAAGCAGAGCCACGAGAAGGCCCGCAGCCCGAGAGCGCCGCAGACGTTCACGGACCCGACGCCCTACGGAAGGCGCAGCGAGGGTTTCGGTTGAGCGCATGGTCATGGCAGGGGGGGTTCTGCGTCGATGAACGCTTCTCCCCTCAGCCGAGATCAGTCCGCTCAGCCGATCGGCTGTTAACATCCGCCCTCTTCTCTCGGCTGTCCCAACCTGCTATGATTGGCGAAATCCGTTCACAGAGAAGAGGTCGCTCAAGCCATGCAGATCCTCCCCTCCCCAGCGGCCTCGGCCGCGGCCGTCCCGTCGGCTGCCACGCCGCGCACGGTGGCACCCGAGACAGCCGCATCCCCCCACGATGTCGCCGACCTGGGCTCAGGAGGCGACGTTCACGTCGTGAGCGGTCTGCCCTACGCCATCACTCGCGTCTCGGCAGAAGAAGCCTCCACCGCCCAGGGGAGATCGGCCATCGCCGAGCGGCTGATCAACGACATGAAGCCCTACCCCTCGGTATCGGCGGTCATCGGCATGCTCCCCTCACGCGACGGCGCCACCGAGCTCGTGGTTGCCAGCCGTGACGGGTCGGTCGCGGGAAGCGAGCTGGGCGGGGCATGGCGATTGATGCGCGACCTGAGCAGCAGCCCGACGGTAAAAGCGGAAGGCGCGGCACACCCGCAGCCCTTCCAGACAGCCTTGCCTTTCGACGACGCCGGCAAGACCCTCAAGATCCGTGTCCCGGGATCCTCTACCGAAGAGACCCTCACCCAAGAGCTGCGCGAAGGGGGACGCCCCAACCAGGCAGAGATGCTGGCGTCGCTCATCGAGAACCTTCCCAAGGGCGTGCGGGTGGCCGTGCTCATGGCCGGGCCTTCAGCTGCAGGCAAGTCGACCCTGGCCTCCCAGATCCGTCAGCACGCCGGCGACCGTCACGTGGCGGAGTTTCCGGGCGACATGTACTTTCGCGACGCAGACGACCCCGCGCTCCCCAAGACGCCCAGCGGAGGGGTGTACTGGGATGACCCGCAGGCGATGCACTTCGATGAGATGGCCGAATCCATTGCGCGACTCGTCAAGGACGGTCACGCCGACATCCCGGTCTACGACTTCAGCGGCGTCCGCGCCGGCGGCTGGCACCAGCCGGGCGTCACAGGCAAGGGCCTTCGAACCGACAAGATCACCCCGCTCGACATCGGCAGCGATGACATCCTCGTCATCGACTCGCTGCATGCCGCCAACACGCAGGTGATTGATAGGCTCCGCGCCCTCGATCTGCCCCACGTGACCGTCTACCTCGACGCGGAGCGCGCAGAAGATCGACTGGTGCGGCGCATGGTCCGAGATTTCGACGCGCGCGGGAGAAGCCCACAGGAGACGCTCTCCGACTGGGACGCCTCCACGTTCCCGGGAGAGGTCCACTTCGTCCGGCCGACCTTGCTCAACCTCGATCCAGGACACGATCTCGCGCTCGTCAACAAGTTCCCCAATGACCTGGGCCTCACGCGAGAAGCGCTTGATCACAAGGTCGCCCAGCTCGACCGTCTCGGGCTGGCCCCTTCCTACGAGGCCCTGAGAGCAGACGACGCTTCCCTTCCCGCGTTCGCGCGCACGGAAGAGACTCGTCTGCGGGCCATCGCAGACGACGCGTCGACCCCGGAGGCAACCCGCATCAAGGCGCGCGGCGCGGCAGACCGCATCGCGCAGGCGAGAGCCCAGGCCGACCCCACGACATCCCTGCCCTCGACATCGACAACCGCACTGGAGGAGAAATGAGCATCGCTGACCTCATCGCACTGCTGGGCGAGAAGCTTCGGTTCGACTCGACCTACGACGAGGCTGGGGAGGAGTGGGTGCTCAACGTCCACCTTGAGAACCACCGCAACCAGGCCGTTCGCGTGTTCGCCCAGGAAGACGGAGGTGTTCAGTTCGCACGTTTCGTGACAAACATCGGCAGCGCGTCAGAGTTCAATGAGCGCAAGCTGCGCACCGCGCTCGAGATGAACGCGAGCCTGCCCCACGGCACCCTGGCGATCTTCGAGGGGAGCCTCGTCATGCTGACGAGCCTGAGACTCGAGAGCGATCTCTCACAGGCCGCCGAGGTGGTGGGCTACATCGTCCGCACCGCCGACACCTACGAGAAGCTCCTCTTCGGACTCGACCGCGCCTGAGCAACGGCCGAATCAAAGAGGGAGGGCCGCTGCTCAGCGCACACCAGCAGCGGTCATCTGCAGCACCCGCTCCACGAGCCGGCTGATGCCCTTGTAGACCGCCGCCGGCCCGGGGCCGAGCATGTAGGCAGGGGTCGTCACGATGTGGTTGCGCGCATCGACGTGTATCTCGTCCACCTCGTGGCTGAAGTGGCGCGCCCCCATTCGCTCGAGCGTTTCGGCCGTGGCTCTGTCCGTCCCGATGGTGAGCTCGAGGCCCTCCTCACGGGCAGCGGCCGCCACGAGGGCAGGAGCGATGCAGATGGCCCCGATGGGCTTGTGCTGGGCCAGGGTCTCGCGAATGAGACGCCCGACCTGGGGGTGCACAACGGCGGCATCGCCCGCGGTTGCGAAGTCGCAGAGATTGAGGGCGGCCCCGAAGCCGCCGGGAAAGATGAGCGCATCGAAATCAGCGGCCGTCACGTCACTGATGTCACGAATGGCGCCCCGCGCGATGCGCGCTGACTCTGCCAGAACGTTCCGGCTCTCGTGCGTGGTCTCTCCCGTCAGGTGGTTCACCACGATGGCCTGTGACACGTCGGGGGCCATGCAGAGCACCTCTGCGCCCGCCTGATCAAGGCACAGCAGCGTCAGCACGCTCTCGTGGATCTCCGCACCATCACGAAACCCGCACCCGGAAAGACAGACTCCAACTCTTGGCATGGCCGTTCTCCTCACACCGTCGCGCTTCTCCCCTGGTCATCACGCACGATCGAAACGCTGCAGGCTCAGGGACGCGTCGTTCGACGTGACTACTACATGACGCACGCGCAAATCCCTCCACACTCCTATACCCTGGCGCAACCCCAGCGCCGTGAACGAACCGCGCTCACTGAAAGAAGGGGGACCCTGAGCCTTCAGGAACTCTCATGGCATGTCGTCGCACGCGTCTTCCTGCTTCCCCTTCCAGAGCGAACACGGGCGAGCAGCGATGCACGCCGACTACGCTCGGCGTCTCGATGCCCTTCCTGTCGCGGTTCTAGCACACCGCGTGCCCACCCGCTTCGGAGACGCCCAGGTCCTGGAGTGCGGTCCGCCGGACGCTCCTCCCCTGCTCGCGCTCCACGGCCTGAACATCAGCCAGCCGCGCAACCTCTCCCTCATTGCGAGCCTGGCCGCCCATTTCCGCATCCTTGCGCCGGACACGCCCGGCCAGACCGGCATGTCCGCCCCCGCACGGTTGAGCTGGGGGCGATGTGACTACGGCGCCTGGGTCCACGATGTTCTCGATGGTCTTCGCATCCGCAGATGTCGAGCCCAGGGCATGTCATTCGGCGCCGCCATGTTGTTGCAGGCCGCCGCCATGAGACCCGATCGCTTCGAACAGGCGGCGCTGGTGGTTCCCGCCGGCCTGACACCGGTTGACATGGCTGCCGCGCTCCTGCAGGTTGCGCTTCCTGCAAGCCTGCATCGTCTCATACCGTCTCCCTGGCTCCTTCGGCGCCAGCTCAGCGCGCTGTCTCCCGAGCCACGAGAAGACCTCTTGGAGCTCTTC
>RGZZ01000049.1 GCA_010028905.1 Pseudomonadota bacterium
ACAGCCCCGCTCACTGCGCAGGCCCTGCGCGACCAGGTCAGCCTGAGCCGCGCCTCGTCTGGGGGGTCGCAAGATGAGCACTCGGTCGTGAGCCGCCTGGCCGGCGCGGCCATCGGCGCATCGGTGGGCTCAGGCGTGGGGAGCTTCATCGGCGGCCTGGTCGGCCCCGGCGGCATGGTGGTCGGCGCGGTGGTTGGCGGATGCTACGGCATCTCCACCGGCTGGAAGTACGGGTTTGCCACCACGGCCCTCACCTACATCGGCGCATCAATCGGTGCCACCGCGGGCGCAGCCGCTGCCGGGCCCTTGGGCGCGCTGGCAGGCGGCGTCGCCGGCGGCTACCTCGGCTACAAGCTCGCGAACTGAGGCCCGCGTCAGGACGCGGCGCCTGGCCGCCATGCGTGCATGATGAGATCGGCCAGCTCCACGTACTGAAGCGCCCGCTTGTGCGTGCTCTCGAGCACCACAGGCGGGGCTACGCCCGCCTCGAAGGCCTCGACCCAGCGCGTCACGCACAGACACCACTGATCGCCCGGCTTGAGCCCGGGGAACCGCCACTCGGGCCGGGGGGTGGACAGGTCGTTTCCACGCGATCGGCTGAACGCGAGGAAATCGGCCGATACCCGCGCACAGACGATGTGCGTGCCGAAGTCGTCTTCATTGGTCTTGCAGCAGCCGTCGCGGAAGAACCCGGTGAGCGGGTCGAAGGAGCAGGGCTGCAGCGGTTCGCCGAGTACGTTCAGATCAGACAAGAGATGCGCTTCCTTCCCGAGCCCGCGCCGAGCTCACGCTCCGCACGCCTGCGGGCGACATGACAGAACGCCCCCGCGATGGCTCGCGGAGGCGTTCTCGACAGGCAGGGAGGCTCCCTGCCGACAGGGCCAATCAGCTCGTCAGACGTCTCAGGCGTGGCTGCCAGCGAGCTTCTCGAGCGCCTGCACCCAGTGGTTGTCGGTGGCGAACTTCAGGTTCTTGTAGTCGTCAGAGGCGTAGTGCGGCTCGATGGTGATGCCGTGGGCACCCGGGTAGCCTTCGGTGTGCTGCTCGGCGATGACGGCTTCCTGAACGGCAGCCACCACCTCGCGCGCGGCTTCCTTGATGTGCTTGTCGCGAACCCGCCGGCTGTCGATGATCTGGTTGGCCATGTCGACGGCGTCGGTGTAGCCGCTGAACGACTGCGCCTGACCGATGAGCTCGCTGAGCACCTCGGGCTTGGTCTTGCTGTCGAGGATGGCGCTGCCCAGGTGGTCGAACGCCGTGGTGATGGCGGCGACCTTCGAGTTGTCGATGGCGCTCATGGTGGCGAGCACGTCGGGGCGGGTTGCCGCGCTCGACACGCCGAGCTGGGCGACCTCGCGGGGCGAGAGATCGATGGAGCGCTTGTTGGCCTCGCTCATGCGATGGATCAGCTCCGGGTTGAGGATCTTGGAGTAGGCCCAGCCGTCACCGCCCTCGGTCTTCTCAGAGGCGATGAGGTAGTCAGCGCAGTCCTTCACCTCGTGGGCGAACTCGGTGTTGGCCATGAGGCACGCGTCCATGCCGATGATGTCGAGCTTCTTGCCCGTGGCCTGCTGCGCCTTCTCGAAGGCCTCCCGAAGCATCGGCGAGGTCATCCAGGTGCCGCCCGCGCTCATGTCCTGCACGGCGCCGTTCCAGCCGTCGCCGTGGTCGGAGATGATGAGCATGGTGTGCTCAGCGGGGTACTGGGTCATGCCCCACGTGATGAAGTTGGCGAGGGTGTCGGGATTGGCCATGTCGATCTGGCCCATGTCCTCGAGCTTCGGCGAGCTGATCCCGTCCGGGTTCGGGGTCTCGGCCTTCTCGAGCAGGTAGCGCGCGGCGCCGATGTCATCGCCCTGGTCGACCTGGCAGGCCACTTTGGTGAAAGAGTCGGACCCGACGGTCTCGCACTCCTTGATGTCGTCGACCATGTACCGGGTCAGATTGTTGTCGGCTGCCGAGTACAGCAGCACGGTCCACTTCGCCTGCGCCGGATTGGTCTGCGTCGCGCCCACGTTCATCGTGTTGTCCTCCCGCTCTGTCGGGCGCGTCGCCGCAGCACTGCGCGCGGCTCGCCTCCCGCCGTGACATTGCACGGTCTTGTTGATTACTGTAGCGGGCAGAGGCGGCCGATCCCATAGACGAGATGTTACCGGATATCCAGGTTTTTTTCAGACGACACGGCTCACGCCGCAACAAGCGCCGACCGGCCGAGCCGTCGCGCGGTCACAGCGGCAGGCCCGGTCTCGGGCAGCAGCACGCCCCCCACGGCGAGAGCAGCCGAGCCGACCGCAAAGAGCACGAAGCCGGGCGCGAAGCTTCCCGTGGCCTCCTGCAGCCACCCCACAGCCAGGGGCGACACGAAAGACGCGAGATATGACGCGCTGTACACCACGCCGAGCATCAACGCAACCCGCCGAGGTGAGGCCCCGGGCAGCTCCATCGGAATGGTGAAGAGGGGCGCGACATACATGAAGAAGGCCGCGCCGAGGGCAACCGCCGAAGCCACGCGAACGGCGGGGGCGGCCGACAGGCAGAGGCCCAGGGCCGCGAAGGGCATGAGGGTTCCGGCCAGCACGATGAGGGGGCGTCGCAGCCCGAGTCGCGTGGTCAGCCAGCCGCCCACGAGCGCCGTGGGGATACCCACCATGTTGAAGAGGCCGGTGAGCTGGGCCGCGCCAGCGCGACTGAGCCCGAAGGCCCCCTGGAGATGGGTGGGAAGCCAGGTGTTCAGCGCCAGGTAGAGCGAGAGCGGTCCGGTGAAGGCCAGAGCCAGCACCCACGTCTCGCGGGTGCGGAGCACGTCTCGCAACGAGCCGCCGTCGTCGCTGCTGGCGCGGGCCGCCTCGACGGTCACGGCCTCACGGCCGAGCATGGCCCACAGCATCGCCGCCAGGGCGCACAGACCGCCCAGCATGACCAGGGTGGCCTGCCAGCCGAGCCGCGACGCCAGCGGAGGAACAGCGAACATCGCCACCGTCACGCCTGTGTTCACCGAAACGTTGTTCAGGCCGTTCACGAGCGGCAGCTCGTCACGAGAGAACCACTGCATGGCCATGGGCCCTGTGAGCGTCACGACGATGGCGCCCCCCACACCGAACACGAGACGCGCGGCCAGAAGGGTGTCGAATCCGGGCATCAGGGGCGCGACCAGCGCCACGGCCGCCAGCCCCGCGCCCACCAGAAGCGCCCTGCGCAGGCCGAGCCGCGCCGCCAGCAGCCCCGCCAGCAAGGGCACGAAGGCCTTGGCCACCGAGACCAGCGACACGAGCAGCCCCGCCCTGGCGTGGGCTACGCCGAAGTGGCGCTCGACCTCGGGCATCAAGGGCGACCAGGCCAGCCACGAGATCCCGAACACGAAATAGGTGAAGAAGAGAACCGCCTCGACAACCCAGCGATACGCGCGCATCAGCAGGTCACCTCGAGGGGGGCGACGAGCTGTGCCTTGAGCACCTTGCCCGCCGCGCTCCTGGGCAGGGCCTCGACGAAGCAGAACGCCTTGGGAACCTTGTAGTGGGCGAGCTTCTCGCGACACCACGCCTTCAACGCCTCGGCGCCAGGCGCCGCGCCTGCGCGGACGACGATGAACGCGCGGCCCACCTCTCCCCAGGTGGCGTCGGTCACGCCCACCACGGCGGCCTCGGCCACGTCGGCGTGGGTCAGCAGCGCTTCCTCGATCTCTGCGGGAAAGACGTTCTCGCCGCCGCTGATGAACATCTCCTTGCGCCGACCGCTGATATAGAAGTAGCCGTCGGCGTCGCGGCGCGCGAGATCTCCCGTGTGGAGCCAGCCGTCGCGCAGCGCCTCGGCCGACTCGCGGGGGCGGCCGAAGTAGCCCGGCATCACGTGCCCCCCGCGGACGGTGAGCTCTCCCACCTCGTCAGCGTCGCACTCCGTGCCGTCGGCCCGCACCAGCCGGATCTCGACGTGGGGCAGCGGTGCGCCCACCGTCCCCGGACGGGCCCGTACCGCCTCGAGGTCGGCCCCGAAGGTGTTCGGCCCCGCCTCGGTGAGACCGTAGCCCTGGCGCAGCGGCAGGCCGAGCGCCCAGTAGGCCTCGAAGAGCGACTGCGGGCAGGGCGCGCCGCCGCTCATGAGGGCGCGCACCGACGCCATGCGACGCGCGGCGAAGCGCGGGTCGCGAATGAGCATCGTGAACATGGTGGGCACCATGAACACCCAGGTGCAGCCTTCCTCCTCGATGACGCGCAGCGCCGTGTCCGGCTCGAACGAGGCGCCCTCGGGCAGCACCACGGTTCCTCCGAGACAGAGGAGGGGCGTGGCGAGCACGTTCAGGCCACCCGTGTGGAAGAAGGGGGTGAACGCGGGGGCCACGTCAGTGGGGCGAAGCCCCCAGCCCGCGATGGTGTTCCAGGCGTTCCACTGCATCGTGGCCTGGGTGAGGATGGCTCCCTTCGGAACCCCCGTGGTTCCGCCGGTGTAGAGAATGAGCAGCGGCGCGTTCGGGTCGACCGACAGGCGCTCGTCGAGTGCCGGCGCATCGGCGGCCGCGCTCACCAGCGGCAGGCGGGTGCACGGCACAGAGATGTCGAGCGCGCGGCCCGGCTCCTCGAGCAGCAGGCTCGGCCCGCAGTCGGCCAGCACCGTCTCGAGCTCGCCCGCCGACAGGCGGTGGTTGAGCGGCACCATCACGGCGCCGATGCGGGCGCAGGCGAAGAGCAGCTCGAGCATCTCGACCCGGTTGGCCGAGTGGATGGCCACCCGGTCACCCGCCGCGATGCCGAGACAGCGCAGCGTCGCGGCCTGCTGGCTCGCCGAGCGGCGCAGCTGGGCGTAGGTGATGCGCCGCCCGCTGGCGCGGTCGACGATAGCCACGTGGTCAGGGCGGATGCGGGCGTGGGCGTCGAGCCACTGTGCAACGTACATGGCATAGGGTCCCTCTCTCGAATCGTTCTGGGCCCATTCTGCCGGACCGCCGTTGCAACCGGGTTGCAACGTCGAACTGGCACGAATAGGAACGGGAGCAACGAGGCGCGCGACCCGTCGCGGACGAAGCCATCGGGCCCCCTCGATATGAGAGAGTTCAGCAGAGGAAGCATCAGACATGAGACTGAGAGACAAGATCGCCATCGTCACCGGCGGCGCGCGGGGCATCGGCCTGGCCATTGCGCGGCGCTTCATCGCGGAGGGCGCTCGGGTGGCGCTGTGGGACGTATCACCCGAGGGCCTCGAGAAGGCGCGCGCCCTTCTGGGCGAGACCGAGGCGAAGGCGTTTCCGGTCGACGTGACGTCAGCGACGTCGGTGAAGGAAGGCTACGATGCGGTCGAGGCAGCGCTGGGGCCCGTCGACATCATGGTGTGCAACGCGGGCATCACGCGTGACGCCATGGTGCACAAGATGACCGACGAGCAGTTCGACGCCGTCACGGCAGTGAACCTGAAAGGCGTGTTCCTCTGCGGTCGCGAGGCCGCCACGCGCATGCGCGAGCGCCAGCAGGGCGTGATTCTCAGCACGTCGTCGGTCGTGGGGCTGCACGGCAACATCGGCCAGACCAACTACGCCGCCTCGAAGGCGGGGGTCATCGCCATGACCCAGACCTGGGCCCGCGAGCTCGGAGGGCGGAACGTGCGGGTGAATGCCGTTGCCCCCGGGTTCATCAAGACCGAGATGACCGAGACCATTCCCGAGAAGCTGATCGAGGGAATCCACGCAAAGACGCCGCTGCGTCGCATGGGGCTGCCCGAGGAGATTGCCGCGGCGTTCGCATTCCTGGCGTCTGATGACGCGGCCTTCATCACAGGGCACGTGCTCAGCGTCGACGGCGGGCTCACCTTGTGACCTGCTCGAGGCTGTCGCGCACGGTTGAACCTGCTCTCGCATTCTGGTAGGATGCTCGGGGCCGTCCTCCGAAGCGGGGGGCGTCTTTTTTGCGATGACCGCCCACGAGGGGGGGGCGTCGCCAGTCTTTCACCTGGAGCGTGGGCCCGTGCGCGGCTTCTTCTACATCATCAACGCCATCGACGAGAACTATGAACTGACCGGTACGGCTCCTGACGTGAGCGCCGGCCTCATCACGCTGGGCACCGAGAAGCCCCAGATCCGAGCCAAGGTGGAGCCTGGCGACTACGTGATCGGCATCTCGCGCTCGTTCCCCAATCAGCCCCGGCGCGTCATCTACGGCATGCGCGTGGGCGAGATCATCTCGTTCAAGGAGGCGTGGGAGCGGGGGCAGACCGACCCGACGTTCGCCGCACACCGAGGCGGTACAGCAAACCCCGCGGGAGAGCAGCGGGCGATGCACGCGGAGGAAGGTCCCATCATCGGGGGCGACATCCATGTCCGCTTCGGCAAGAAGGGGTACGAGCACATCTCGAGAGCCGTGCACGCCTTCACCTGGCGCAAGGACCTCGAGGGCGAGCGAGATCGGTACGTGGTGGGCGATTCGACGTCACGGTTCTGGGGCGCCAAAGGTCCTGTCATCACCGACGAGATCGCCTGTCTGCTGGGCGGCAAGGACTACACCGCCCAGTATCCGCTGGGTGAGGGCTGCTCGTACCGCGTTCTGAACTCCGCTCCGGCCCTTCGCAAGTTCCTCGAGGCCATCGGCTTCTTCACCCCCGAGGGAGGGGCACGCCGCGTCGTGCGCGTCATCCGCAAGACCGAAGGGTGACCCGGCGGCCCTCTTCCCCGACGCGCGCCGAGATGCATCGACGCCGCGATCCCCCCGCGCAAGGAGCCCACGATGCAACGCCTCATCGCCATCTTGATGGTCCTCGGTCTCTCGCTCACCACCTGGCCGGCCCCCGCTGCCTCCAACGACGTCGAGGCGGCCATCAGCCGCTGGGAGAGCACCTGGGCGAACACCCGCTCGTTCACCAGCGAGGTCTCGAGCCACATCACGAAGGGCGACCAGCTCGAGGAGCGCACCCTGCTGCTGTGGTTCAAGCGCCCGATGAACATCCGCACCGATGTCGTCAAGGGCAACCGTGCCCACGACGCGGGGAGCGTGGCCGTCTATCGGGGGGAGGGAACCGTATCCGGCCATCAAGGCGGACTGCTCTCCGGGGTGGTGCTCACCCTGTCCATCGATGATCCGCTGTGCACCTCGATCCGGGGCGCCCGCATCACCGAGCTCCTCTTCAGCCGATCCCTCGAGCTCATCCACCAGTACCAGCGGCGACGGTCGTCGCTGCAGCTCGGTGCGCCATCGCAGATCGCCGGGCGATCCGTCGTCCCGCTGACGCTCTCCACCAGCAACGAGAACTTCATCGCGCTCAACGACAACATCGACAAGGACGTGCTGTGGTACGACACCCAGCTCAACGTTCTGGTGCAGTGGGAGCGATTCGAGAAGGGAGGGCGCAAGATCGCCCAGGTGACCTGGTCGAACACCCGCCTCAATCCCTCCATCGACGACGCCGTCTTCAACCCCCGCGCCAAGGTGAAGTAGTCCCCGAAACGCGAAACCCGCCCAACCTGTCGCAAAGAAGGGAGACGGGGCGCTTGGTTGAATTGGCTTCAACACATCTGTGGAAGTGAGAATGCCATGCGAAACCTGTTCAAGAACCTCTTTGCCACGGGCCTCATGCTGACCGCGCTGGCCACCCCCTCCCTCGGTCGCGCGGTGGCCGACGGTGAGGCGCCTGCCTCCAGCCCGGCCTCCACGCCCGCGGCAACCCAGCCCGCCAGCGGCGGCGACCATGGAATCGACATCGCGGCCGGCGTCTGGATGCCCACCCTCAACGGCAACATCGGTGCCTCTGGCTTCACGGCCGATCTGCGCACCGAGCTGGGGCTCAAAGCCTCGACCTCGCCGGCCCTCGACCTCACCTTCGGACGAGGCCTGTCACGCTTCGGCCTGGGCTACACCAGCCTGTCGAGCAGCGCCTCCTCGAGGCTGACCTCGACCCTGCAGCTCAACAACACCACCTACGTGACGGGAACCACCGTCAACTCGAAGCTCAACTTCACATCGTTCGACGCATCGTGGCAGCCGCGGCTCATCGAATCAGACAAGGGCAACCTGAGCGCATTGCTGCTGGTCAAGGTCATCGACACGAGTGCCAGCGTGAACGCACCCACGCTCAATCTGTCGAGCAGCTCCAGCGTAACGGTTCCGGCCCCCCTCATCGGGCTGAGCGGTGACGTGAAGCTCGGAAAGAGCGTGGCGCTCTACGGCCAGGTCGGCTACGTCGGCATCTCCCGCGTGAGCCTGCTCGACTACCGCGCGGGCGTGAAGGCCATGTTCACTCCCACCTTCGGACTGAGCGCCGACTATCGCTACTTCGGCATCAGCGGCAGCGATTCAAAGAGCAACCACGTGAACATCCGCTACGGCGGCCCCGAGATCCAGCTGCGGGCGTCGTTCTGAGTCACGCACGTCTTCAGGGCGGGGCGGGGCGCTGCCCTGCCCTGAAGGCTAGCCGGTGAAGACATTCCCCGAACCGCACAAAGCAAAGAGCGCGGCGCGCCCCGAAGGACGCAGCCGCGCTCTTGCTTGTCCGGGTGTGGGAGCGCCTAGTTGACCACCTTGTTGCGCTCGATGACCATCTCGCCATTCTCCCAGCGGACGAAGCCCATGTAGGGGCGGCCCTTCGAGTCGAAGGCGTCCTGCGGCTTCATCTTGTAGCCGGGGTCGTTGTAGCGGATGCGGCCTTCCGCGATGTAGCGGGCCACGTTGTTCTTCACCCGGGAGCTCACCTGGGTGTCCTTGCCCAGAGAGCCGTCCTTGTCGACCAGCGTCGACACCTTGGCGCCCTGGAACATGCCGAACTGCGGGCCGTCGAGGCGCACCTGCACCGAGCGCGTGAGGTCGTCGAGCGGCTTGCGCCCCTCGCCCGTCACGGTGGTGAGGTTCGACTTGACCTTGCCCTCGTCGCCGTCGCCGTCATCATCGCCGCCACCCGGGGTGCCCGGGTCGGGCACGGGGGCGTCGCCGAGGATGCCGCGGTTGGTGAAGACCTGCGTCATCAGCTCGCCGTTGGCGCCGTTGTTGTACTTCTGGTCAGCCGCGATCCAGGCGTTGGCCATGTCGCGGTAGGTGAAGTCGCCCTGGGGCGCATCCTTCATGGCGTTGCCGATGAGCTTCATCGTCTCTTCGCCAGTCGACTTGAGCGCGCACTCGGCGTCCATGCCCGCGGCCATGTTGCGCGCCTGGATGCCCGCCACGACGTCGTAGAACGCACCCGACCAGAGACGCGAGAAGCTGTGCACCTCGCTGCTGAGCTGATCCGGCGGCGCGCTCGAGGGGAGGTCGTTGGGGTCTTGCCACGTGAAGCTGTTGATGGCCGTGCGAACGAAGTTTCCGCCGGTCACGTCTTCGCCGACGTAGTCGTTGATGGCGATGCCGAGCTGCTCGCCGGTCTCGGCGATGCAGTTGGGCTTGGTGAGATCGCCGCCCGTCTGCTGAGCCGCGAGCTTCACTGAATTCTCGTCCTGGAAGGCCATCATGATGCCCATCATGTCGCCGAAGGCCTCGTGGAAGGCGCCGACGTCGGGCGTCCAGCTGGAGAAGTAGCCGGGGCGGATGCCGTCGAGAAGTGCGTGACCCGTCTCGTGCGACACCACCTCACCGGAGCCGCCGCTCATGATGTTCTCGCTGGTCTTCGGGTCTGTGGCGTGGAAGAAGTTGATGCTCTGCTCGTCGCGGGCATAATAGGCGTTGAAGTCCTCGCCGGCGTCCGGGTTGATCTGCAGCTTCTCGGCGCCGAACGCCCACTGCACGGGCTGCCCGAGGGCGGCCTCGAAGGCGGTGATGGTCTTTGCGGTGGCCGCGAAGGTGAGGGCGGCGGTGTGGTTGCCCTGATCAGCGGCGTCGTAGACATAGGCGCCATCGGCGTTGGGGGTAAGGCTGGTGTTGAGCTGCGCCTGCGGAACGGAGAGGTTGCCGCCGTCGACGGTGACATTGGGGACCACCGTCGGGGTGGAGCCAAAGACAACCTGGTCCTGGCTGTTGTACGAGACGGTGGCATCCGCGGCGGCGGGGCCGTCGGTGGGGCGAGACGGCGCCGGTGCGGGCGCGGCCTTCATACCGTGGAGGGGGTTCACCATGTGATTAGACTCCTCTGCTGTCTCTGTCTAGCGTCAGCGGTCGGGAAGACGCGCCAGCGCCGCCTTTCGGCCGGGAAGGATTCCGTGCCGAACGGACGACGCGCTCGGTCTTCTGCATGGTAGTCGAGAGATCGCGAAATAACCATTAACTTCATGTGAACAAAACCCAAGACCAGAAGCCGCTGCACCTTCCTGCCCCCCCCGCGCGCCTGAAGGAATTCGGCCACGGCGGGCGTACGCTTGCCTCTGATGCAACAGAGACCCGCCCCGCCCACTGTGGTGGACGACCTCGGAAACTTCCGCTTCGGCACGTTCACCACCCCGTTCTACACCCCGGACTTCCAGGCGGCCGAGGTCTCCGACATGCACCCGTTCATGGGCCGCCCGCGGCCCGGAGGGCTGGGGCGATGGCTGCGCCGGATGCGCCTCAAGGAGTGGCAGCACATCTGGATGGTCTCGGAAGAATACTGCGTCTCCGCCGACATCTGCCTTCTGGGCTGCGTGGGCGCAGTGTGGTGCCAGGTGATCGAGCGCGACACGGGCACCTGCATGTCCTTCGCTCGCAGCGTCTCGTTCCCTCGCGACATCGCCTTTGCCGAGAGCTCGGTGCGCGGCGTCACGTCGTGGCGTGACGAGGGCCGCTACATCACGTTCGAGTACCAGCCCCAGGCCGGGGGGCTCTGGTCGTGCACCTTCAACCTGCCTCTCGACAACGGGGAGAAGCTGAAGGGCCAGGTCAGCGTGTACCCGGAGCCAGAGAGCCTCGCGCTGGTGCATCCCCTGCATCGCAACCGCGCCGTATACCTGCATCGGGAAGCCGGCAATCGGGCCGAAGGGCTGATCACCCTCGGGATGCGCGAGCTGCGCTTCGAGCACGACGCGCAGGCCGGCTTCGAGTACGTCCGCTCGTTTCCCGACGCCGCCACGCGCTACACCGCGCTCACCGCCAGCGGCGTGACCGGCGACGGCCGACGTCTGGGCCTGAGCCTGTCGCAGGGACTCTACGGCGCCGCAGACTGCCACGTCTGGCTCGACGGGGTGCTCCACGCCCTCGACGCGGTGGAGTTCACCCCGCCCCCGCACGCCGGAGAGGTCTGGCACATCGCGAGCGAGCGCTGCATGCTCGAGTTCCATCCCATCTGCACCCAGAGCCAGTCGCTCGACCACCGCCTCGTGAAGTCGAAGCGCGTGCGACACTACGGCACCCTCGAAGGCTACCTGCGCTTCGGTGGCGGCCTGATGCAGGTGACCGGACCCTTCGGCATCTGCGAGACCCTGAACGCCGCCTGGTAGCCGACCCGGTCGCTGCGCCCGCTTCAAGGGCGCCTCGCCCCCCTCCCCGCGTCGCGACCGTCGCACGAGGAAGGCGAACCTGGCGGCAAGAAACTGTTCGCATGCCCGAATTCGACTATCGCGTGGTAGACCCGCAAGGAAAGATCGTCACGGGCACCGAGACGGCGTCCGACGAGAGCGCAGTCATCGCAGACCTGCGCTCGAGAGGTCTCCAGATCGTCGACATCCGCCCCGCGCGCCCCCCAGAGCCGCGCGGCATCGCGGCGCGGAGACTTCGGTTCACGTTCGAGCCGTTCGGCCTCTCCCGCCAGGCCGTGGCCTTCTTCACGCGCCAGCTGGCCACCACGCTGAACGCCGGCCTGCCGCTGCTGCGTGCCCTGGCCACCCTGCAGGCCCAGACCACGAGCCCGCGCATGCGCAAGCTCGTGAGCGCCCTCTCGGTGTCGATACAGCAGGGGCAGTCGCTGAACCAGGCCATGAGCGCCCACGGCGACGTGTTCGACGATCTCTATGTGAGCATGGTGCGGGTCGGCGAGGCCAGCGGCTCCCTGCCTGTCACGGTGACCCGGCTCGCCGAGGTGCTCGAGCGAGACGCACTGCTGCGTCGCAAGGTGCGTGCCGCCCTCACCTACCCGCTCTTCGTGTTCGTGTTCAGCGCCGTGCTGGTGTACTGCCTGGTGGCCTTCCTGCTGCCGAGCTTCCGTCCCGTCTTCGAGGGTGCCGGGCTCGACATCCGCAGAGACTACCCCCTCACCCAGATGCTCATGGAGATCAGCCGCGTCGCGGGCAACCCCTGGTTCATCGGCACCCTGGTGAGCGGGGCCGTACTCGTCGCGCTGCTGCTGCAGGTCGTAGGGCGAACCCGAGGCGGACGCCTGGCCATCGACAGCGTGAAGTTCTACTTCCCCTTCATGCACAACCTCATCTCGATGGCCGCCATCACGCGTTTCTGCAGAACCTTCGGCGTGATGCTGCGAAGCGGCGTTCCCCTGCTCGAGAGCCTCATCCATGTGGGGAATGCGGCGGGAAATCAAGTGGTCACGCGCAGCGTGCAACGCGTCACCCGCGACCTGCAGAGCGGTGAGAAGATCTCGCAGACCCTCGCCCGCATCTCCCTCTTCCCGCCGCTCATGGTGCAGATGGTCACCGTGGGAGAGGAGACCGGCACCATCGATCAGATGCTCGAGCGCGTGGCCGACTACTACGAGCAGGAGCTCGAATCGGCCGTGGCCACCATGCTGGCTCTCATCGAACCGCTCATGATGATCGTGGTGGGCGGCATCGTGTGCTTCTTCGTCATGGCCGTGCTGCTCCCCATCATGGGCATCTCGACCGCCTACCAGAACCTGAACGGCTCCCACTGACAAGAACAGGCGCCGCGGGCCACACGCCCACACGCGCGACGAAAGGAACGGTCGGCATGATCACGCCCCAGCCTCGGCGGGTCACGGTGCAGCGCGAGATCGCGCAATGCCGCTTCACCACACTGCTCGACGCCGTCGACGAGGACAGCGGCGCGCTGCTGACCTTGCGCCGGCTCACCGACCGCACCCGCGCGTCGAACGTGCGCCCCCTCGCGCTCGACCAGCTGGAACGCGAGGCCCGCCTGATGGCCGAACTCGCCTCGCCTCACCTGCCCCGCCTGATGGGGGTGCTGGGGGAAGCTCCTGATCTGCAGCTGCTGTACGAGCGCATCGACGGTCACGCCCTCGATCACGTGGTCGCCAACCTGTCTGGCATGCCTGGGCAGCCGCTGCTGGGGCGCTGGCTGCATCAAGCCGCCAGCGTGCTCCAGCTGCTGCATGAGCGCGGCGTGATCGTCCGCGACATCCGCCCGCAGTCGATCATGATCTCTGCCAGCGGACAGCTCATGCTCGTCGACCTCGGCCTCGCCGCGATGGGGCAGTCAGATGACGACGACCTGCCCTTCCGCTCCCAGGGGGCGCCGCACTACGCCGCGCCAGAGCAGCTGCGCGGCGAACGTGCGTCATCTGCCATGGACCTCTACGGCCTCGGTGCGACCTTCTATCACGTGGCCACGGGGCGTCGCCCTCCCACCGCGCTGGAGCGCCTCGAGCACGACGCACCGCTCGAACCCGCGCGCAGCATCAACTCGAGGCTCACGCCCCAGTTCTCCGATCTGCTCATGCAGCTCATGGCTCTCGACCCCGCAGAGCGCCCCCCATCGGCATCCGCTCTCGAGGACCTGATGGACATCGCCGACGTCGCCTGTGCTGTGCACCTCTCCGGCGGAGCGCAGGCAGCGCCCGCCTGGTCGCCGCCCCCGTCGCCCCTGTCACCCGAGGAAGCACAGCGCAGACCCGCGCCAGATGACAGTGCAGCCGCAGCCGCAGCCGCCGCGGCCGCGGACGCAGACAGCAACCGTCGGGGACTTCTCTCGTTCCTCCCCTGGAAGAGTCGGCGCAGCGACGCCACGAGACCCTCTGAAGACGAGACCTCGCCCGACGATCTGCACCGATACCCACGCCTCGATCTGGCCTCGTTCCCCCTCGAGCGGTCGGTGGGCCGCCTGCTTCCCGAAGCCGTTGCAAGACGCATCGATGGCGTCTGCGTGGGGCAGCCTTCAGCGCGCGAGCTCACCATCGTGGTGAAGAAGCCGGATGTGTACATCTACGACCACGTGTCGTACGTCACCAACGGCGCCTACAAGCCGGTCATCATGGTGGCCGACGCCGCGCTCATCGATCTGGCGATCGAATACGTGTACAAGGTGGGCGAGCGCCACCACCACGTGACGTGGCGGGAATGGCTCGAGAAGAAGCGCTTCCACGGCCAGGATCTCTCCCTCGTCTTCAGCCAGGAGCAGGAGGCCCTTCTCCAGATGGAGGAGGTGAAGGGGCCCGCCATCGAGGCCGTCGATCGCATGATCAAGGAAGCCATCTCCATCCGCGCCAGCGACGTGCACATCGAGACCTATGAGAGCGACGTCGTGCTGCGCTACCGCATCGATGGCATTCTCCACGTGATGGACACCTGGCCCCGTCGCGACGCGGCGGCCTACATCAAGCGCGTCAAGATCATGGCCAACATGGACATCGCGCAGGAGATGCTCCCCCAGGGAGGACGCATCAGCGTGCGCGTGTCCGATCAGGAATACGACCTGCGCGTGTCATGCGTGCCCGTGCCTGATGGCGAGAGCATCGTGATGCGGCTGCTGCCGAAGGGCACCTTCGAGATGCGTCTCGAAGATCTGGGCTTCGGCCCGGGCACCCTCGAGATCTACCGAAGGCTCACCGAGCAGCCCCACGGCATGCTGCTGGTGAGCGGCCCTACCGGTTCGGGAAAGTCGACCACGCTCTACGCCACCCTGGCTGAGATCAACCGGCCGGATCGCAAGATCCTCACCGTCGAAGATCCCATCGAGTACAAGATGCACGGCGTCGTGCAGGTGCAGGTCAACACCAACGCGCGTGAGGAGGAGAAGCGGCTCACGTTCGCGCGCGCGCTGCGCGAGTTCCTCCGTCAGGACCCGGACGTCATCCTGGTGGGCGAGATCCGCGATGACGAGACCGCCGCCATCAGCGTGCAGGCGGCGCTCACCGGGCACCTGCTGCTGTCGACCGTGCACACCAATGACGCGGTCACCATCGTCACCCGCCTCAGAGATCGGGGCGTGGAGCCCTTCCTCATCTCGTCGACCCTCCTGGGCGGCATCGCGCAGCGCCTCGTGCGCAAGATCTGTCCCGGCTGCAGGGAGGAGGTTCCCTTGCATCCCACGGCGCGACGCATGTTCGAAGCCGAGGGGGTCGACGACCCGCGCGTGTTCACCGGACGCGGATGCGAGCAGTGCCACCGAACGGGCTATCGCGGACGCATCGCCATCTACGAGGTGCTCGAGATCAACGACGAGCTGCGCGACATGGTGGCCAGCAGCGCCAACGCGGGCGAGATCGTGCGCGCGGCGAAGCGATACGGCATGACCTCGCTCTTCCACGACGGCCTGCGCAAGGTGCGTGACGGCCTGGTTCCGCTCGAGGAGGTGAAGCGCGTGTGCATGACCGTCTGACGGCCGACGACGCGAGCCGATCGCCGCGCGGCACACTGAGATGCCCAGGCCAGGAGACCCCTTCTCCGCGAGGTTCCCGGCGCCAAGGCATCGTGTTCCCCATCTGCCTGTCGCTCATGTTCTGCCTCTTCGTGCTGGCTCTCGCCCTGGCCGAGCAGTCGAGGGCGCACCTGGGCTTCACGCTGCAGGCCGAGGCCGAGACCCGGGGAACCGAAGCCGGTCTTGCCGCCCTGGTCGAGCTCACGAGCGTCTTGCAGCACTCGGTCGATCCCCAGCGCTTCACCGCCGATCTCGCACCGGGGAAGATGGGGCTCCCCGATCCGGTGCCCGCCTCCGGACAAGGGGGGGCGCTGCCCTTCCACGGCACCGACTTCTTCGACGTGAGCGTGGTGGGCGAATTCGGTGGAGGCGCTACAGACGCATCATGGCATCGTCCCCCCCCGACAGTGTACGACGCTCAGGCCAGCGACGGCTACCTCGCCCCCGTGGTGACCCCGGCAGGCGTGGCGGTGCCCGCGCGTCACACCTTGCTCCAGGCCCAGGCCACCCTGCCGGGGCTCGGCCTCACCCGCTCTCTGGCCATGATCTCGTCAAACCACCCCTACGGGCTCTTCGCGCCGAACGGCAGCGTCGCCGTCGCAGAAGCGCGAACCACCGGCGACTGGACCGGGTCCACGGAGACCGGCCTCATGGCCAGCATCGTCGCCTTGAGCGGCATCACCGTCACCGGAACGGCCAACGCGCGCATGTACACTGCGCGCGGCCTCGGTCAGGGGGTGCGGGCATCGCAAGGGCTGAAGTGCGTCATCACGACCCCCATCACGTCGCCGCCAGACTACGATCCGAGCCTGACGAAGGCCCAGAGCGACGCGATGAGCGGGCTCACCGACAAGGGGAGCGACGTCGCCCATCTGCACGACTGCCGCCATCAGTCGATTCCCGACAGCAACGACATCACGACCAGCTGTCAGCGGGGCAACGTGGTGAAGCAGTTCAATCCGGGCGACACCGACATCGCCACCATCGTGGGGCTGGCGGGCACCGACCTCACCGGCAGCGGAAGCAGCGCCGTCTTCCAGATCGCGTCGGCCGACCTCGTGGTTCCCTCGGGGAAGTACGTGAGCCTGCCCTACACCGTCGACATCCAGGGCAGCCTCGTGATCACCGGCCCCGCGGAGCTCTACGTCTCAAACGATCTGCGCGTGCACGGCGACGTGCGACTGGGGCCTCGCGCAACGCTCATCGTGGGAGGCGCGCTGCAGGTCGACGGCCGGATCGACATGCTCTACGCGCCCGGCACCAATCCCACCATCACCTCGTGCGTGCTCGTGCAAGGCGACGCCACCGTGCAGCATGGCATGATGGGGCACGAGAACGGGGTCACCCTCACGGCCGCGACACCGTTCTCGCGGCCAGACTGTCCGTTCGCGCCGTCGACGCTGACATGTGTGGTTCCAGGGCGCCCTCCGTCGATACACTTCGAGCAGGCGCACAACCCGAACTGCGACACCTTCGACAAGATCGCCGCCGGCTGCGCAGACACGAACAACACGGCGTGGGCCGAGTTCTTCCCCGTGGTGAAGCTCAACGGGCCGGCCGATCTGTCGAACGAAGCAGGCGTGTTCATCTCGTGCGGCGGAACCCTCTCCGTGGGGAGCGACGCCAGCGAGTCTGCCGCGGGATTCCTGGTGGCCGACCACGACATCTCCCTCGGCGTCGGTCGATTCGTGGGCACCGCGTGGTCGCGCAGCGGCAACATCAATGCACCCACCACGGTGTGGCGGTGGTATCCGTTCTACAGCCACGCCTGGCTCCAGAGCCAGGGACGCCTCAACCCGGTCACCGCAAACCGCTACTGGCGCGTCGGCTACGGAGTCGTGCGATGAAGCGACGGGGACTCACCCTCATCGAGTGCATACTGGCCACCTTCATCGTGGCGGTGGGATTCGTCGCCGTGGCATCGGTGTACCCGCTGGCCTTTCGAGGCGCGACACTCGACGCCAACCACGTCGCCGCCATGCAGCTCGCGTCATCGACCCTCTCCCAGATCCGCGCGCTGCCCTACGGAGCCACGCCCGCGCCGGGGGGAACCCTGAGCCCGGTGACGCGCCAGACGAGCAATGAGGACAGCACCACGCAGGTCACGTTCAATCGCGCGGTCACCTTCGAGCGCGGAGGCGCAGCGGCGAGCGCGCAGACCGCGGGCGACGTGGCGCGGGTCACGGTGACCTGGATCGAGGGCACGGGCGCGTCCGGAGAAGCCACGCAGAAGAGCATCTCCGTGACCGGGGGGGTCAGCCGTGTGCCGTAGCCGCCCCCTCGCCGAACGCGGCGTGACGATCATCGAGATGCTCATCGCCATGGGGGTCGCCATGATCATCCTCTCATGCGCCTACGTCATGTACCGCGGCAACCGCGCGCTCCTCGAGAAGCCGCGGGCCGCGTACAGCGTTCAAG
>RGZZ01000050.1 GCA_010028905.1 Pseudomonadota bacterium
TCGAGCGCTTCACCACACTGGAAGACGACCTCGGCAAGCGCTGCGAATCGATGATGCGCGAGCGGCTCGACATCGGAAAGACCCTCGAATCGATGGAGACCGAGGTCGATGCGGTGAGCGGCGCCCACGAGAGCGCGCGCAACGAGCTGCACGCGTGCGAGGTCGAGCGCGCCCACTACCAGGCCACGTATGAGGAGCACCGCACCCGCCTCGAAGAGCTCGAGGTCACCGCCCAGGAACTGCGGGCGGCCACGGCCGAGTTCAAGGAGGAGGGCGGCCCCACAGACATCGCCCACGCGCCAGCCGAGATCCAGCGGTTGCGCAACGCCATCCGCAACTTCGGCGCCGTGAACCTCGGCGCCATGGAGGACTACGAGCGCCTCAAAGAGCGCCACGCCGAGATGACCGAGCAGATCGAGGACCTGGAGAAAGCCTCTGCCTCGCTCAAAGACGTCATGGCCGAGATGGATCAGGCCTCGACCCGTCAGTTCGCCGAGACCTTCAAGAAGGTGCGCGCGTACTTCACGGAGCTCTTCACGGAGCTCTTCAACGGGGGTCAGGCCGACCTCATCCTCACGAAACCGGAAGACCTGCTCGAAACGGGCGTTGACATCATGGCTCAACCGCCCGGGAAGCGCCTGCAGAACCTCTCGCTGCTCTCGAGCGGAGAGAAGGCGCTCACCGCCATCGCCTTCCTGCTGGCGCTGCTGAAGGCTCGTCCGTCACCGTTCGTGGTGCTCGACGAGCTCGACGCGCCCCTCGATGACACCAATGTCGAGCGGGTGGCCCGAAAGTTCGAGGAGTTCTCGGAGCAGACGCAGTTCATCACCATCACGCACAACCGCAAGACCATGGAGTACGCACGTGTGCTCTACGGCGTCACCGCGGGAGAGCCTGGCGTGTCACGCCTGGTGGCCGTCTCCCTCGAGGAAGCGCAACGCGAGGCGCACACCGACCAGCCCGCCATCGAAGAGGATGAGGTGCTTGCGGCCCGCTGATGGGCTCAGCGGCTGTTCGAGCAGGAAGACGAGCCAATTCCCGGATGGATGGCTCCGGCACGCCAGTTCAGGATGGAGTCAGGGGTGGGCAGGGTGTCCTTGAACCGGTCAACGACGTGACATGGCTCGGGCTCAGAGAGCCCATAGCCACGGCGATGCGCGGCCTCGAGTGCGGCACGCACGCGCTTGTCGGGTGATGGGTACGACCTGGCCTCTCCGAAACGATCTTCATAGGGATTGACCAGGCTGGCATAGCGAGAGCGATGCACGTAACCGCTTCCCGGCTGGCTCACCCGCGGATGCTCCACGAGGCGGGGATCACGCCAGGTGCGGCTCTCTCCTGGGCGAAGGATCGACTCCCCCAGCGACCCCTCGGCACGTGGCTCTGCATCGACGGGGTCGCGCACCGCACGACGATCTGCAGAGGGCGTCGGTCTTGACGAAGGGGCGTCGAGCGACCCGCCAAGACCGTCAGCCATGGCTGGAGAGGTCCCCACGAAAACCCAGAGCGCAGCGACCGCAATCAGTCTCCTCATGCCCTCTCTCCTCTCGACAAAGCCCGTCTCTCGAGCGCTCCGCGGCATCGCATCGAGGGTCACCCCCCAACACGATGCCGGCACACAGGCGGGGATATTTCTATTGATACACAAAACCGGACTTTGTTACTCCTCCGTTCGAACGATTTTCGGGGCAGACGATGGGAGCGTATTCGAGAGGGGAAGGCCGCTCGGGGAGGCGAAGGTTCGACCGTGAAACTCGTATCCGTTCTCGAAGAGCGCTTCGCGCTCATCGTAAGCCTCCCGAAGAACAGCGTTGAGCTCGCCGCGGCCGCGGTCGACGGCGGCGCCGATGCCATCAAGGTGCATCTCAACGTCCATCATCACGCCAGCGGAACGCACTTCGGAACGTTCGATGCGGAGCGTGATGTCATTCAGCGCATCGTGCAGCAGGTCGGCATCCCGGTAGGCATCGTGCCGGGCGCCACCGAGCTTGCCTCCGACAACGAGATGGCCGCGCTGGCCGAGCTGGGCATCGATTTCTGGGATACCTTCGTGCACCACGCTCCAACCCGGCTGCTCGAGCGCCGGGACATGGGGTGCATGATGGCGGTGAACTACCAGTTCCCGCTGCACGAGGCGCGACGGGTGGCCCGCCTGGGCGCGCGCGTCATCGAAGCCTCCATCGTGCCACCGGAAGAATACGGATCGACCCTGACCGCGCGCGACCTGGTGAGCTATGCTGTGCTCACCGAGGCCGCGTCTCCCACGCCCGTTGTCATCCCATCGCAGCGCCGGTTCACGCCCGCCGACATCCCCCACCTGCGCGCGGCCGGCGCGCGCGGCATCGTCATCGGTGCGATCGTGACCGGCCATGACCCCGAGTCCCTGGGGCAGGCCACCCGCGAGTTCCGACGCGCCATCGATCTGATGGAGCTGAGCGAGGGGGCCCTCGACATCGACAGCGCCAGCGGTCGCTGATCGGTGCTGTTCATTCCCCTCGACGACCGCCCGTGCACCCGCGACTTCGCGCCGCGCCTCGCCACACTCGTGGGAGAATCGCTCGAGCGCCCACCCGACGCGCTCATCGGCAGCTTCACCACACCCGGCCGACCCGAAGCGCTCATCGAATGGCTCGACGCGCGCATCGATGACGAAAACGGCGCCATCATCTCCCTCGACATGCTGCTGCTCGGAGGGCTGGTGGCCTCGCGCGCGCTCGATCGTGACACCGACCAGACCCGCCGCGACCTGGAGACCGTTCGTCGCATACTGGGGCGGGCGAGAGGCCCGGTCGACCTGTTCAGCATTCTCATGCGCGTGCCACCCTTCTGCACGTCCGACCGTGATCGCCGCTTCTCTGAACACCTTCTCGCCTACTCGGCGGCGCTCGCCCGTGCGGGCAGCCGACCCGGACCCTTCACCAGGCTGCGCCTCACTGCACTGAAGAAACGCATCCCCGCCGCATTCCTCGCACGATACCTGCAGACCCGTGAGCGCAACCACGCCGTGAACCGTGAAGCGCTCGCCTGGGCGCGCGACGGCGTCGTCGATTTCACCCTGGTGGGCATGGATGACAGCAAGACGGAGGGGTTCAACGTCACGGAGCGCATCGACCTCGAAGCCCTGACTGCGCCCGGCCGCTCCGACCTCATCCCCGGCGCCGACGAGGTCGCGCTGCTGCTCTTGGCGCGGCGAGCCTTGAGACGCAGGGGTCGCACCCTCCGTGTTTCCGTGCACACCTCTCCCCCGAGGTTTGGCGAGCGCGTGACCCGGTACGAAGATCGCTCGGTGGCCGCGCTCATCGATGCCCACGTTCGCGTGCTTGGGCTGCAGCGGGCAGACGACGAACGAGAAGCAGACATCGCGCTGTATGTGAACGGCTGCGCCAACCGCCAGCAGGAAGCCTCGCTGCAGCTGCTGGGAGATCGGCCGAGCGCGCGCCATCGCGCCCTGGCCCGTGAGATCGCGGAGGCCACCGAGAGATCGGCTGTGGTGGCCGTGGCCGACCTGGGATATGCGAACGGCGGCGATCGCGCGTTTCTCGCCGCCCTGGGCGATTCCGTCGAACTGACGCGCCTGGGCGCGTTCGCTGCCTGGAACACGGCTGGCAACACGGTGGGCACGGTGCTCGGACATGCAGTTCTGCGGGCTCTCCAGGTGTCGAGCGGCGCACCGATCTCTCCCGAGGGGGAGGCCGCGCACCAGCGATTCCTGCTGGAACGCTTCGTGGACGACACGCTCTACCAGTCTGTGGTGCGCACCGAGATCGGTCGAGATCTCGCCCTCCAGCGCCTCAACATCTACGCGCTCGCGGATCGCCATGCCGAGGTGCAGGAACGGGTGGAAAAGCGCCTGAGGGCCGTGGCCATCCCCTTCTTCGAACGCCACTTTGCCGGCCGGCTCTCGCACGGGATGCGTATCGGGAACCCGTTGAACCTCACGATCCGCCTGCCCTGGCCACGAATCTTCGAAGTCGACGTCGATGCCCGCTTCGACGTCGCGACGGCCTGAAGACCCGATGCGCGCATGGCTGAGGCGTCGGCTCCTGCTGACTGAGGCCGAGTGGCTCATCGGCTCGCAGCTGTTCGTTGCGCTCGCTCTTCTCACGCTGGGCTCCTGCATCGGCGATGCCGCCTGCACCACGCTGTTCCTCGAGAAGGTGGGGGCCGAGGCACAACCGCAGGCGTTTCTGCTCATGTCGTGCATCGTCGTGGGTGTGACGCCGATCTATCTCAGCGCTCTGACGCGCAGATCGCGCCGGTTCACAGCGAACCTCACGACAGGTCTCTGCGCGGCGTTGCTGATCACAATCGCGCTTGCAGGTGACACGCGCGCCAGCGCCTGGCTCTTCTTCTCGCTGAAGATCCCGATCTGGACATTCACAAGCACGTTCTTCTGGACGGTCGTGTCAGAGCGATTCGAAGCCCGCCAGGTTCGTCGCGTAGTCCCGTTCGTCGCAGCCGCAGGCGGGATTGCGGCGATCATCGCGGGCCCGATGATGTGGATGCTCGCACCCCTCATGGAGATGTCGAGATTCAGTGCCCTGTGGGCGCTGTGCCTCATCATATCAGCCGCCATCGTGCACCACGCGGGCTTCGTCAACCCACGATCTGCACCAGAGGCCGGCGCCGGCAGCCATGCATACGATCTGCGTGCTTCGATTGAAGCTGCGCGGGCAGTCCCCCTGGCTAAGCCCCTGGCCGTGACCGTGGTGACCACGGTGCTCGCAGGTTGGCTCATCAGCGCGATCTTCAACACGCGCCTCGCATCGGCATATCCAGACGAAGCCACGCTTGCCACGCTCCAGGCCACTGTGGGATCGGTGATCAACCTGGCCTGCACGATCCTGCTGCTCGGCTTCACAGAACGGGTCACGGCGCGTTTCGGACTGCTGCGCACCTTGGCTGCCGGGCCCGCGCTCGTCATCGGCCCTACGCTCATACTTGCAGCACACCCCTCGCTGAGCGCGGCGATCTCGTGCCGCATCATCGAACAGATCTCAACCCTCGCCCTGGTCACGCCGTGCGTGACCGCCTTGCTCGCAGCCCTTCCCGAGCGTAGTCGGGCCTCTCTCCAGACGCTGATGAGCACCCTTGGACTTGCCCTTGGAATCGGCCTGACGGGCGCGGTGATGCTGGTCGAGAATGCAATATCGCCAGACTTCCAGCACTTCGTCCCCACCCTGGCCGTGATCGCCTGGGCGCTCTCACTGATGAACCTGCGGCGGCGATACCTCGAGACCCTCGCGATCAATCTCAGCGGGCAGCACGAGTGCGCCATGCTCGACTCGGTGAAGGTTCTCGAGCAGATCGAGTCCGAGGCGGTCGATGACGTGTTGCACACCCTCCTCGACTCCGGACACCCCCAGAGCGTGCGCTTCGTGCTCGAGCTCGCCGCGGAACCTGGGTTCGATGGGCTCGCCAGCCAGGCAGCCACGTATCTGGCTTCCGACGACGACGAGGTGCGTGCCCAGGCCGCAAGAACCCTCGGGCGTTGCGCCCCCGAGCTCGCGGCGCCCCTGCTGCTGAGCCGGATCAGCGACGTCTCTGTCAAGGTGCGCCTCAGCGTCGCGACCGGTCTCGAAGCCCTGCTAGCCAATGACGGCCTTGCCCCCCAGATGCAGCGAGAGGTTGCCGACGCCGTCTTGCGGCTGCTGCGGACTGAGAGCGACCCAGCAACCGCTGCTGCGCTCGTGGCGGCACTCGCCCAGAGCGATGTCAGCCATGAAAAGGTGGCCGTAGAGATTCGAACCCTGCGCACACAGGGGCAGACGCGAGCCGCGGCCCTGGCCTTGCGCGCCCTTCCCGCCGAGACGCTCGAGGAGGAAGCTTCCGCGCTCCTCTCTGACGCTGAGCGCGACGTGCGCGTCGACGCACTGGCCTCCCTGCGAGGTCCCCTGGGACGGCCAACCCTGCAACGGGTCATCGACATGCTCGACGACATCAGTCTGGAAGGTCGCGCCACAGAAGCGCTGGGACGAGCCGGACGAGCCGACACCCTCGCGCTCTGCGAGGTCTTGCGATCATCGCCCCACGTCTTGACACGCGCGCGTCTGTGTCGAGCCTTGACCCGCATCGGCAGCCCGCCCGCAATCGAGACGCTCACAGGGGCGCTGACCGACTCCTCCTTGATCGTCCGGTGCGCCGCCCGCGCCGCACTCGCCTCGTTCTCACTCCCTCTCGACGAGGGCGATCTCCGCAAGGCGCTGCGACTTGCCACGCACGACGCCGCAGAGAGCGCGATCTGGAGCAGGGTGCTCGAAGCCGACACCTCCCCGCGCCGCCAACCGCTGATCGAAGCGCTGCGCGAGCGCGCGAGAGAGACGCAGGCGGGGGTGGACGTGCTCATGAGAAGCAGCGAGCGCGCCGAGATGAAGGAGGCGCGCGACAGCAGGGAAGAAGGACCTGACCATGATCCCAGCCCCGAGGCGGTGGTCGACGCACTTGCCGCTGGTGACGATCCCTTCATCGCACGATGCGCGCGCTGGGCGCGCGGAGACGAGGACCCAGACGTGACCCTGATGGAGAGACTGATCTTCCTGCGTCAGATCGAGCTTTTCCGCGAGATGTCGGTGCGCGATCTTGCCGTGGTGGCGGAGCAGGCCGAAGAGGAGACCTTCGCCGCCGAGACCCTCGTGTTCGAGGAAGGCACGATCGGCGAATCGCTCTACATCGTGACCGAGGGCTCAGTCGGTGTCATGAAGGGAGACCGCATGGTAGCCGTGGTGGGCGTGCGCGAGTGCTTCGGCGAGATGGCCATCTTGAGCGGGGAGACCCGGTCCGCCACCATCCGCGCCCTCGAGCCCACCCGCGCCCTGGTCCTGCGACGCACCCAGTTCCAGGCGCTCATCGAACATCACCCGCGCATCGCCTTTCCCATCTTCGAGATGCTCTCGCAACGGCTGCGCAAGGCAACCGATCTGCTGCGTGACTCGCGGGAAGTGATTCACTGAGCCCGGCGATGGAATCCGGCGATGGTCGGCTCATTCACCGCGTCCGCACCCTGGTCGGAGGAGTCCTGCTGCTCGCCGTGCTCAGCCACTGCATGCCCCCAGGGGGCGTGCTGCTCCTCCCGCTTCTGCTCACGCTGTTCGTGCGCTGCCAGGAGAGCGACCCGAAGTGGTCGCTGGCCCTCTCGCTCACCCTGTGGGCGGGGGCCTCAGCCCTGTTGCTCTCGACCCTGAACGGCCCCCCGTTCGCCTTTGCCATCGACTACGACATCCTCGCATTCGAGAACACCCGATGCGCGAGCGCCTGGACCTGGCAGATGCGCTGGGCGGCCTGGGTCGTGGTGATCGGGGGTCATCTGCTGACGTGGAAGCGATTCTCACCGGCCTGGGGGCGTACCGGCTTCCTGCTGTGTCTTGCGATCTCACTCGTCGCGCGCCTCTGGACGCTCTCTCCGGAGATGCTGACCGCCTTCTCCCGCGTGCTTCCGGATGGCTATGTCCACGACCACTTCCTCTACCAGGAGCAGTGGCGACAGATGAAGCTGGGACACGACTACTACGAAGCGGCGAGAGAAGGCTTCCTGCACGACAAGCGGGGATTCGGCACCACGGTGCGCCCCCCCATGATGTTCTGGATGTGGTCGCTGCTTCCGATGCCCCCGATCACGCTCTACATTGCATTCACCGCGATTGCGGTGATCAGCCTGGGGGCCATCTACCTGCTGGCGCGTGAGCTCACCACGCCCGAACGAGCGCTTCTCGCCCCCGCGCTTCTGGCCCCACAGTACGCCTATGCCGGCGCGTCGGCACTCTATCTGTTCATCGAGTACTGGGTCGCCCCCCTGGCCATGGTGAGCATCATCATGCTCATGCGCGGAGCGCCCCGACGCTCACTCTGGCTCGCGCTGCTGTGCAGCCTGATGCGCGAGTTCATGGTGTTCCTGCTGCTCGGGGTCTCCCTTGCCGTTCTCGTGAGGGAACGCCGCAGAGCCGTGGTTCCACTCGTCTTGTGCGGGTCGATCTGGACCATCTACTACTCGGTGCACCTCGAGTGGTCGCGCTGGGTCCTTCCCCCCAATGCCCTGGGCGCTTGGTCGCTATGGCAGGCCTTCCACCAGGGAGGATGGGACCATCTCTACGCCTGCCTGAAGATCGGAAGCCATCTGCTCGATCACACGCCGTGGATCGTGGCCCTCATCGTGATCGCGGGAGCGATGGGCCTGGGCCTGCTGCGCAAGGAGCTTCCGCGGCCTCTCTGGTGGGGATGGATCGTGACCGTGATGCCCTACTGGGGGATCTTTCTCGTGCTGGGCCATGCCCCGGTCGTTGTGGGAAGCCAGCGGGTCTACGGGGCCGAGCCCTGGGGCACGCTGCTTCTCTTCTGGTGGTTCGCACTCGCGACAAGAGGATTGGGAGAAGCCGCAAAGACGAAGGAGGCACGCGCAACCGCCCACGCCTGCGCACTCGACGGGGCTGAATGAGAGAAGGCCCAGGGCGCTTCAGCACCCTGGGCCTTCCTCGACGACGCACCGTCAGAGCGACGGTCGCGTGCCAGACTACGGCTGGCGGATGATCACCGGGCCAGGGCCCGCGGCGAGCAGGCTCTGGATGGCGCGCGTGGCGCGCAGGCGGTTCTCTCCCCAGTTCCAGCCGATGTAGGCGTGGGTGCGGAGGATCTGCGCCATCTCGTAACGAGTCGCGTACGGGAGCCCCGTGCTCGGCTCGAAGTTGTAGAGCGTCTGCAGGTAGTTGCGGAAGTAGGGCGCGTTGAAGCTGTCGGTCTGGGGCAGGCAGCTCAGACCGCTGAGGTTGATGCCAGCCGTGTAGTACCAGAGACCGTCGAGGTAGTACACCTTCTTCACACGGTTGGCCAGCGCGATGGTCCACGCGTCGAACTGCTCGAGCGCCTTGGTCGGACCACCCACGTAGCTCGGGTCGGACACGGCCTGCATGACCGCCTTCACGTCAGCGTTCATGTCGCTGAGCATGGTGCTCGAGGTGATGGTGTCGAACTCGCCGAGCATGGCGAGGGCGGCTTCCTTCATCTCGGGCACCTTTGCGTTCACCATGGCGAAGTGGGTGTACCCACCGAGAAGGCCGAGCTGGAAAACCGCCAGGTCTTCCTGGCCTGTGGAGTACGGCTTCGGGTGCCAGCCGGGTCTGAAGTTCACGGAGCCCGCAGCCATGCTGAACTGCGTGATGGGCAGCGCGCTGGCCCACTTCATGCTCTGCTTGACGTGCAGGTAGTGCGCGGCGCTCTCATTGGCGAGCTTCGCCACCGGCAGAAGCGAGGGCAGGCGCCACATCAGCTTCTCGGCTGCGCGGAACGTGATGGGATGAATCACGTTCACATTCTCGGGGTTGTCGAGATCTTCCTGACGATGCGTGGCCCAGAGGGGGCCTGACGAACCCAGCGCAACGGTGATCACGAACACCAGGGCCAGGGCCATCTCGCGGAACTTGGGTGCGGCCATCGGATACCTCCCTTGCTCTATTCCTGGAGAGCAACGCTGTTCTCAGCTCTGTTTTCAGTAGAACCGGCGAATCCTCGGAGAGTTCAGCCGGACGTGCCGGATTCCCTGCAACGCTCCGGAAGACCTCATCTACGAGCGAAGGGAGACGCCCTCCTGCCTCGGCTCATCCGGCGCAGGCTCCCCATCCCCCTGAACCGGCTCCAAATCAGGGCTCGAGGCACGTCCGAAGAGCGACAGCACCCATCCCACCGCCCCTACGGCTACCTTGACCCCGTGGGCCAGGACCGAGATGGCCACGGCTTGCGCCCCACCAACGCCCGTGCAGGCGAACAGGCTCACGTAGGCCACCTCCTGCACGCCCACGCCGTTGAACGAGACCGGCAGCTGACCGAAGACCCCGGCGATGGGCACCACCCAGACGAATCCCCATCCCGCCCCGATGGCTGCGCCGAGACACCCGTGGATGACCACGTTCATCAACGGCACCACGAGGGAGAGGCCGCACGCGGCCCCCATGACCCCGCGCGCGCCGCGCATCCGCGCGAACGCATCGAGCGCCGATCGCCAGAGCGCTACCAGGGGGCGCTCCTCCTGCGACACAGACCCGCTGTCGAGCCCATCGCCCCCCCTGGCCGACGCCCCTGCGAGCACGACAAAGACCAGGAGCAGCCCGACACAGGCGCAGGCGTTGAAGACCCAGACGGGACGCAGGCTCTCGTAGCGAGATGCCGCCACCGAGACGGCGATGAGGGAGACGAAGAGATGACCTGTGACCCCCGTCCAGCGCTCGACGAAGACCGTGGAGGCCACCGCCGAGACCGCGCCGGTCTCCCGCCCCACGTCGACCACGCGCTTCACCTCACCCAGACCGGTGATGATGTTGTTGAGGAAGTAGCCCACGAGGTAGTGGTAGGCCGCGCGACGCCAGGCCACATCGAGCCCGGCTCCCCTGAGCAGGAGCCACCACTTGGTCGAGTTCACGAGCGACGCCGACAGCGACACCCCCACAGCCAGCAAGGTCCAGAGCGAGAGCGGCGCCCCGCCGGAAGCCGCACGGCTGTTCGCCAGGAGCCGCGCCACCTGCCCGAGCTCCACCTGGCGGAGGGCGACATAGAGAAATGCGATGCTGCAGAAGAGCTTTAGCGCGAGCCTCACGAGACCGCGCGCCAGAGCGATGAGAGCGCGCGCGGCACGAGGCGGGGCGTGAGCGCGCGGTAGGCGCGGTAGGCGTCTCCGAAGGCCCGTTCCATGGCTTCGTCCTGACGACGCATGTTCGATGAAAGCGACCAGAGGAGGGCCAGGGGGATCATGATCGTGAGAAAGGTCGCCGATCCGACAAAGACGCCAAGCCCCAGGACGCCGATGAGCTTCCCCCAGATCGACGGATGACGCACGACCCGGTAGGGACCGTTGGTGACCAGGTAGCGCGTCTGCGAGGAGAACGGCGGCACCGGTCCGCCCCCTCCCTCGAGGACGAGATAGGTGTACGACCATGTCACGATGGCGCCCCCCACCGCGAGGCACACGACGAAGAAGGCCTGGCGAAAGCCGAGCGGGAGCAGATCGGCGAGGGTGGGCAGGCCCAGGCGACGCTCGAGAGCGAGCAGGCCATAGGCCGTCAGGGCGGTGGGGGGGATGAGGCCGAAGCAGTAGATGGGCACGATGACGAGGATCTCTCGCCGCCCGAGGCAGCGGACGTGCTCGAGGAAGCCGAAGGTTCGCGGAGGGTGTATCGATTCAGCCGCAGCCGTGCTCATCGGGTGGCGCGCATCCGTTTCTGCCAGACGTCGAGATCGCGAGGGTCGAAGCGTCGCACCGGGTGCAGGTGGATATCGTCAGCGTGAACCGTGAGCCCTGGCGCGAGGGGGCGCTCGAGCTGCAGGCGCTCTCCGCCCCGAACGCTTCCTCGCCCCTCATAGGCGCGAACCACGGTGTTCACGAAGCTGTCTGCGTCCTTGTAGACCTTGATCTCGTAGACGCCGGCGCCCATCGTGACGCGGGTGTGGAACGATCTCACCTCGGCTTGCTCCTCTGCTCCCAGCTTCAGCCACAACCGCCCCTCATCGAGACTCCATCGCAGCCGCGCGCCCCCTGTCGCGTCGAGTCGGGTGAATGACGTGTGGGGGGCCGCCACCACGAATCCGCCGTCCGAGCAGCGCAGCACGGCATCGCGATCGCCGCTCTGCAGCGGCTGGTCAGCGGAGGGCTCGAACCCCGGCCGCTGCGGCGCATAGCGCTGCGTCGCCCCGTCGAAGACGCCCAGGTCTCCCTCAGCAAGACGCAGCGCAAGCGGCGCGGCAGACGGTGACGCCGACACCTCTCGCGGCTCCGTGCGCACGCAGCCCGCAGGGATCACCGCAGCGACGACAAGCCAGGACAGCAACCAACGAACCCAACGATTCATAGCAGAACCCGACCCACCGGAAAAGGGGCTCGGCCTTCCTTGCGTGGCTCCCCCTGAAGGAGGGTGCGGCGCACGCCATTCTGCTATATTGAAGGTCGCATGCTCGACAGCCTGCTGAACGGCGCACACGCGCTCATCGACCAATGGGGACACAACGAGGCGGCGCTCGACGGCATGCGGGTGGTGCTCGTCAACCTCTACGTGCCGACCATGGGGGCGCTCGCCGCCCTCACCGCCGCGGCCCTCGTTGTCGCGCGCAGACCCATCGTCGAGCGGCTGCGATCGATCTCCCCCCGCGCCCTCACCTGGGCGCTGGTGCTCTTCAACGTGGCACTCGCCCTGCGGCTCGTGTTGGTGGTGCACATGCCGCAGGTGTACTTCGACGAGATCTCGTTCCTCGACACCTCTGAGAACATGGCGCGCCAAGATCTGAACCTGCTCACGCCGGGCGATCCATCATCAGACATGATCTTCCACCCCTGCCCCGCGGGATGGCAGTACATGATCAGCCGCGCCTACCGGATCTTCGGGGTTCATCCGGATGTGGCGTTCACCCTGGCCTCGCTGCTCTCGTCGCTCTCGGTCCCCCTCCTCTTCCTGGTGCTGCGCGAGGCCACGGGCCGATCTCGCGTCGGTCTCTGGGGCGCGCTCTTCCTCGCGGTGCTCCCGGTGCATCTGCGTCTCTCGGGATCGTCGGCCCTCGAAACCCCTTCGGTCTTCTTTCTGCTCGCCACGCTCTACGCCACGCTTGTCTGGAGCGCGACCCGCGCCCGGAGCGCGCTGCTGCTGGCCGCCACCTTGTTCGCCTGGTTCGCGAACATGCGCATGGAGAACAGCTTCGCCCTCGGTCCGCTGCTCGCGCTCTACGCCGCGCTGCACTGGCCCGCCGACACGCGAGGCCCCGCTGAGCGACGCACCGCCGCGGGCTGCGCCCTGATCGCGCTCTTCTTCTCGATGCCCGCGCTGCTGGCCGACGCCTATGGAATCGTGACGCGCTTCTACTTCTTCTACCAGCCTCCGAAGATCACCCAGCTCCAGGTCGCCTCCAACTGGCAGGGGAACATCCCCTACTGGCTCGACAACCGCTTCCATCCCGCCATGCTCACGATGCTCGCCGCAACGGGTCTCTGCCTCGGGCTGGCGCGCCCGGCCACGCGTCGCGAGGCGGGGTTCTGGGGCACGTGGACCGCGGGTCTCGTGGTGTTCTACACGCTCAACCCCTCGTGCGACTTCGCCTTGCGCCACACCCTCGACTCATGGCGAACGGCCATACACCCCGCGCTCGGCGTCATCGTGCTGGCGGCCCTGGGAACCCAGGCCCTGATCGACGCGGCGACGTCTCGCACGCTGCGCGCCGCCGTCGGCGTCGTCACGGTGACGACCGCGCTTGCCACGCCGTGGCTGTTCGAAGACTTCCTGTCGATGCGCAACATGTGGATGCTGCAGTGGGAAGCGCTGATCAGAATGCGCCAGGAGATGCCCCCCGACGCCTACCTGCTGATCTACGACCACAGCACCGCCCTCGGCCCGAGCAGCCCGGGCATGGCCTATGAGATCGGCGTCACCACAGGGGTGACACCGCACTTCTTCGTCTTCCCGGATGACTGGCGGCCCGGCAACGTCTCGGCCACGCCCCAGATCGCGCGTGACGTGGAGCAGTGGAAGGTTGAAAAGCGCAAGATGTTTCTCTATCATCTCGATGCGGGTCGTGTGCAGGACGCGCACGATCTGGCCCTGATGCGCTCGCTCCTCGACCTGCGTCCCGTCGCGGGCGTGTCGATGCGAAGCAACCATGCGACCTTCAGCCTGTGGCGCATCGAAGGCGCCGCGCCACAGGTGGTCTCCGCGCCCGAGAGAAAGGCCCCCCGCTGAGGCGTGAAGATACTGCTGCTGTTCCCGCCCCAAGACCAGATCGTCTCTCCTGGATACATGAAGACCATCCAGGAGGGGCTCGGCTTTCTCCCTTCTCTGGGCCTGCTCTATCTGGGCACCTACCTGCGCGAGCGCACCCGTCACGAGGTCGACCTGCTCGACGCCTATGTCGAGCGCATGACCTTCGACGACGTCGAGCAGTACATCCGCCGAACCCAGCCCGACGCCGTGGGCATCGGCGCCATGACCTTCACGCTCATCGACGCGGTCGACGCCGCGCGGGTGGTGAAGCGGGTCGACCCGTCGATCCCGGTCGTCCTGGGCGGTCCGCACACCGCGCTCTTCCCGCGCGAATCAGTCGATCTCGCGCCCATCGACTATGTGGTCATGGGAGAAGGCGAGATCCCCCTGGCACAGCTGCTCGACCGCCTCGAAGAGAGCGGACGCCTGCGGGGGGCTGCGTGGCGGGGAGACGACGGCTTCCCCGTCGATGGCACCTGCATCACCGATGACATCCCCGCTGTTCTCGAGAAGCGCACCACGATGAAGAAGCATCGCTTCTTCGTGAACGAGCTCGACACGCTTCCCCTTCCGCGTCGCGAGCTCGGGCCGTACACGAAGTACAGCACCGTGGTGAGCCGCCGCCCCCCGACCACCATCATGGTGTCGTCTCGCGGATGCCCCTACGCCTGCTCGTTCTGCTACACCGCGGGAGGGAAGAAGTACCGCGAGCGGTCGCCCGCCGAGGTGGTGGCCGAGATGAAGGCCTGCATCGAGCTCGGCATCCGGGAGTTCCTGTTCTTCGATGAGACCTTCACGATCAACAAGGAGCGCATCCGCGCGGTCTGCGACGAGATCATCCGATCGCGCATCGACGTGACCTGGGACGTGCGCGCTCGCGTCGATTGCGTCGACGCCGATCTGCTGCAGCACATGCGCCGCGCCGGTTGCGGGCGCGTGCAGTACGGAATCGAATCCGGCACCCAGCGGGTGATGGACATCCTCAACAAGGGCACCACCCTTGAGCAGGCCCGCGACGCCATCCGCTGGACCCATGCGGCCGGCCTGTCATCGTACGCCGACTTCATGATCGGCGCCCCCGGCGAGACCCGCGAAGAGATCTTGCAGACCCTGCGATTTGCCGATTCGCTCAAGCTCGACTACGTGCACTTCTCGGTCACCATGCCCCTGCCGAACACGCCGCTCCATCACATGGCGGTGCGTCAGGGCATCATCACCGACGACACCTGGCGCGACTTTGCGCAAAACCCCACCCCGGCGTTCCAGGTCCCGTACTGGACCGAGCTCTTCACCCGCGACGAGCTCGACGACCTCGTGACCATGTGCATCAAGCGCACGTACCTGCGCCCATCGTACCTGCTGCGCAGCCTGGGCAACGTGCGCTCGATGGGCGAGCTCGTGCGCAAGGCCAGGGCGGGCGTGAAGCTGGCGATGATGGGGCTCTGACTTGCCCCGTGCCGCGCTGCCGCTCCCGCTTCGCCGTGACGTGAGACCATGATCCGTACCCTTGCCCTCTGGCTTGCCCACGGGGGGTACGTGGCCATGTTGGGCGTCAATGCCGTGCTCATCGTGGTCCTCCTGGCCTTCCGATGGCGTGAGCTGGCCCGATCGACTCCCCCCACGCCCTCTCCGAACGGGCGCCTCGGGCGCGTCGTCATCGCGCTCGTCATCGCAGCCACGGCCGCGGCGCTCCGCTGGAACCTCCCGGCGTCGCCCCAGGTTCTGTACGACGAGCTCTGGTACGCCTCCATCGCCCGACACATGCGCGACGCAGGCGACGCCACGCCCGCGATCGTCCGGGACCGCAGCGGGGTGGCGCCGGCGGGAGAGACCTTCCGCCCCCCCTATCCCCAGGGCTGGCCCTGGCTGGAGAGCTGGACGCACGGCACCCCTCCGTGGCGTGGCGCGGTCGAGTTGCAGCGAATCGTGGGGGTGAGCGCCTGCGTGACCCTCTTCCTCGCCCTCGCGGAGGAATCGCTGTGCGGCGCCGCCTTCGCGGGCATGGGCCTCGCCGTTCTCCCCGCCTTCGTGCGCCTGAGCCAGGGAGCGTCAGCGGAAGGAGCCTCGGCGCTGTTCGTTGTCGTGGCGCTCTGGGCAGCCCTGTCGCAGAGACGACAGCCCGGCACGGCCGGGTTGCTGCTGGCGTTGGCCACCCTGGCCTGGGCGCTGCACTTCCGCCCCGAGAACGGGCTGTACGTCGCACTGCGCGGCCCCTCGCACAGAAGCCCCGTCCGTGCCGGGATTGATGCCGAGACTGACCGCGTGCGCCGTCGCCCTGTTCGCGGCGGCCGACGCCCTCATCATGATCGACGGCGCCGCCGGCCCCTACCGGGCAGACCACTTCACGGCACAGCCCCGTCCAGGCTTCACGACCTGGCAGGCCAACATGCTGGCCAACCTCACAGAGAACGCGCTCTTCTTCGTCGACGGGCGCGTGCTGCCCGCCTGGCTCACCGCAGCAGCCGCACTGGGCATCGTCATGCTGGCACGAGAGCGCAGAACCCGGCGTCTCGCCTTCCTGCTCGGATGGATCGGGCTGTTCACCCTGGCACTGTCGCCCTTCCCCTTCGGAGACTTCGCCGCGGCCCACTCGCTCGACACCTGGCGGTTCTCGGTGCAGGTCTCGCTCCCCCTGCTCATCCTCGGCGCGCACGGCGTCGACGGCGCGGCGCGCGCGCTCGATCGCCTCCCCGCGCTTGCCGCGGCAGGCGGGATGGCACTCTGGATGGGGCTGGCCACCGCGACGGAATTCCTCGAGCCGATCACGCCGCAGTACATCGCCGACACGATCGTGCTGGGCGCCATCGGGGCCCGGACCACCGAGAGCCCGACGCACCGCCAGATGGCCAGCGGGCTGTCGATGCCGGTGGGCTTCAAGAACTCGACCGACGGCTCGCTCCAGGCCGCGGTCGAGGCCATGCAGGCCGCCCGCGCGCCGCACAGCTTCATGGGAATCGACGACGACGGCGGCACGGCCATCGTGTCGACCACCGGCAATCCCTGGGGCGTGCTCATGCTCCGCGGCGGCCGGAGCGGCTCGAACTACTCGCCCGATGTGATGCAGGAGGCACGCCGCCGACTGGAGGCGGCCGGACTGCCGGTCCGGGTGATCGTGGACTGCAGCCACGCCAACTCCGGCAAGGATCCCCGCCGCCAGTCGATCGTGTGGCGCGACGTGCTCGCGCAGCGGGTCGCGGGCGACCGGTCGATCGTGGGGATGATGCTCGAGAGCAACATCAATGCCGGCAGCCAAGAGGCCTCGGCCGACCGGTCGAAGCTCGCCTACGGCGTGTCGATCACCGACGGCTGCATCGGGTGGGAGGAGACGGAGGAGCTCCTCCTCGAGGCGCACTCACGGCTGGCGTGACGGGCTGGGGCGCTCGTGCGATCGAGCCATGCGGGGTGGCTGGCTCCGCGGTCGGCAGGTCTTCCACGCGCCCAACCTGCTCGGGGCCGCCCATGCCCCCTCGCCGGACGCTCGCTTCGGGCATCCTTGCCCTCCGCTCGCTCGGAGGTGTCTGCGCTTTCGCCCTCCGGGCTTCGCTGGCCGCCTACGCCGGCTCGAGGGCACGGGCAACCCCTTCGCGTTCCTCGAACGGTTCAGAGCAGGTTCGGGGCTGCGCGCGATCCAAGCCCCCGGCGCGAGCCGGGGGACTCCGCGTGCCGCGTCGTCCCGCCTGCCATTTGCACCGGTCTCGCCCAACCGCCCGGTGTCCCGTCGCTCGCGCTCCGGGCTTTCTCCTGCGCACGCTGCGCGCAGACGAGCAGCAGGCGAGGTGCAACAATCTCGGTTCCTCTCCCGAACTGACAGCGACGCCCTCATGAAACCTGCCGTGATCATCGCGATCCCCGCGCGGCTTTCGAGCACGCGGCTGCCGCGGAAGATGCTGCTCGCCGAGACGGGCCGGCCCCTCGTCGAGCACACCTGGCGGGCCGCGCTCGGGTCGAGTTC
>RGZZ01000051.1 GCA_010028905.1 Pseudomonadota bacterium
CCAGCGACCGGGCGGAAGGTTCACGCCGTATCCCTGGCGGCGCTGCCGGCTGAAGTTTGACACCACCACCACCGCGTCGCCTCCGCCTTCACGGCTGCATGCGATCACCTGATCCGCGTTGTGGGTGTAGAGGCGTGAGACGGGCGTTCCTGCCGCAAGGGCGGGGGTCGACCCGCGGAGCGCGATGAGGTCGTGATAGAAGCGGAAGTGGCCTCGCTTCTCCTCCGCGTAGGGATCGGCGCCTGCCTGAGCCGGGTCGGGGGACATCCAGCGCTGATCGAGCCCCCACGTCGAGGGCATGGCGTGCTTGAAGTCGTTGTTGGCCAGCTGCTCCTCGCCTTGCCATATCATGGGCACCCCCGCGCTGGTGAGGGTGATGGCGGCCGCAGTGCGGCCCATCGCCCGTGGCCACGCAGCCATGACTGCCTCTTCGGAGACGCCCCCCGCCGCCACGCGGGTGACCCACTGCCCCGAGTTTCCGACCTCGTCGTGCGAATGGGCGTAGACCAGGGCCTGCTCGCTGCGCTGCACGCCCACATGCTGGGTCAGCGCCGCGGCCAGGGCATCCATGTCACGGCTGCCAGAGACCGCGCCCAGCAGCGTGTGATGGAAGCTGTCGCTCCACACCGCATCGAATCCCATGCCGCGCTTCTGGAGACCGTCCGGCCCCGCGGTGGAGGCGCTCTGGCCGAGATCGCCCGCGACGAGCCAGTCGTGCGTGAAATCTTCCGCGACGACAAAGGCGCCCGGACGTACGAGGTCGAGGGTGCGGTTGATCTGGCGCAAGGTGTTCATCCCCTCGCGCTTCTCCTCGGCGGAGCCCGTGTTGTGCAGCACCTGCACGAAATCGAAGCGGATGCCGTCGACACCGAGCTCGGTGACCTGCTGGACCGCGTTGGCGGTGTAGAGGTCCTTCACGGCCTGCGAGGCGTACGCGGGCTTGTCGCCCCAGGGGGTCTGGGTGACGTGCCCATCTGGCCATCGGTAGAACGAGCGCGCGTCACCGTCGATGCGGTCGAGCGGGTTCTGGGCGTCCGGTCTCCCCGCGACATGGTTGTAGACCACGTCAGAGATCACGTTCAGGCCTCTGCGGTGGGCCTCATCGACGAACATCTTCATCGCATCGGTGCCGCTCACCCAGACCTTCTCCTGTCCGGGCTGGTCATTCTCACCGATGGCGCCTCGACGAACGGCTTCCTCTCGAGGCATCTCGAACCCATAGGCCTCGGCGCCGGCAAACATGAAGTCCGGGGTATAGCCCCAGTCGCGCTTGCCGCCGAACTCCTGCACGGGGAGCAGCTCGACCGTGTTGGCTCCCAGGCGCTCGACGTGATCGAGGTGGCGCATGGCGTCGGCGAAGGTCGAGGCGTGGGCGTTGTCACGAGACCCCATGAACGACCCCACGTGCGCCTCGTAGATCACGAAGCGCCTGGGGTCGGTCTCGCGACGCGGCGTGTCGGCGTGCTGGAACGTGTAGGCCGACTCTCGCACGAGGGAGAGCCGCTCGTTTCCCGGCGCAGCCGGGATGACATCGCTCCAGCGATCATTGTAGGGGGTGCGCCGCGCCTCTGCGGGCTGCAGCACGCCGTCGCCGTTGGCGTCGCCCTCGATGCCGTCGCGTCCCCGCACCTCCAGGTCATAGTGAAGGCCGACGAGCCGCGGGAAATCGTTGATCACGGTGACCCAGCTGGTTCCAGTCGTGGCGTCTCCCACGCGCTGCAGATCGATGGTTCCGTCTTCGGCCACGTGGTCGAGCCAGGCGTAGCGGGTCACGGGGGCCGACACGTCGATCTGCCATCGCTTCAGGATGTCGACGTTCTGGCGCTGCCTCGGAGTGGCCTGGTCGTAGGGCACCAGCGCGGGCGGTCCGAGGCGCGCCAGCAGCTCCGCACGGGTGAGCGACCTCCCCTCCCCGTCACGCAGGCGCAAGGTCACGCGCGATGCGTCGTCGTGCCCCGCAACGCTGAAGCGACCCCAGCGGGGATTGGCGGAGTAGTCTGGTCCACCGCTGCTTGTCGAGTCATACCAGCCGGTCTCGACCCCGAGCACCGGATCGACCTGGATGGCTTCGAGCCCCTTGCGCGGCCCCTGGACATAGCGCGCGTACGGATCGGCATAGACCACGGGGGCCGAGCTGCCGTCGCTGAAGTGTCGCATCAGCGGCTGCCCCTCGGCGTTGCGGGCGGCGAAGCGATAGGGCCGCCCCGCGATGCGCGCCCAGCCGGACGGCTGTTCAGCTGTCCACATCCCGGTGCGCGCGTCCTTCGACATGGGCAGCGATTCCACCGTGTTCCCGGCGTCGTCGCAGATCTCGACCCGCAGGCTGTAGCCGGCCAGCGATCCCGTGCCCAGCGCGGGAGACCAGGTCTTGAACCTCACCCCGTCCTGACCCAGGCGATGGACCCCCATGTCCTTGTTGCCCGTGAGGTGGGCCTCGATGCTGCGGGCGCCCTGCCCCGCGGTGAACGACGGGGGCTGCTCGGTCATCATCAGCCACCGCGCGGGCTGGGCCACACGGCCATCGGCACCGACGACGTCGGCCTCCACCCCCCACTGGTAGGGGCGCTGCTCTGAGACGTCGAGCGACACCCGGGCTGTGTACACACCGTCTCCGGCCTGTGCGTCACCGTGGGTGCCGTCATCGACCATCGGAAGACCGCGCCCCCCGTTCCAGAGGGGGTCCCAGCGGCCCGTCGCCGGGTCGAACGATCCCTTGAGCCGAACGTCGGAGAGACGAGGCCCTTCGCGGCTGTCGTACGTGAACGTGAAGGTGTCGCGAGCGGGTGCGGGCGATGCGTTGCTCGACGGGGTGAGGGCCTCGAGCGCCTTTGCAGAGACGCCCCCTTGGGCGCGCGAAGAAGGCAGGCTGCGCCGTCCTGCCTCACTCCCGATATCGCCTGCGCCACCCGTCTGCATTCGCGCTGACCGTCTCCTTGAATCGCGTCCCTTCCATTCTAGCGAAGCGACTTCAAGGGGTGTTGAACGGCATGTGAACATCCGGATCGCGGTGATGCAGCGAGAGCGACAGCGCATGCTGAACGTCACAGGATTTGCGCAGGCGACATGGAACAAGGGCGCATCCCTGTGAGAACCTTGGCGAAGCGATTCTATCAGAACCCGACCCCAGCGGTGGCCCGCGGCCTCCTTGGCGCGTTGCTGTGCCGCCGCACGCCCGACGGGCTGCGTGTCGGGCGCATCGTCGAGACCGAGGCGTACCTGGGGGCAGATGACGCAGCGTCGCATGCCGCGCGCGGCGTGACGCCGCGCAACCGGCCCATGTTCGAGCCGCCAGGCCACGCCTACGTCTACTTCACCTACGGCATGCACTGGTGCTTCAATGTCGTGGCCTGGGATGCCCCTCCGGGCGCCGTGCTCATACGCGCCGTCGAACCGCTCGCGGGGGTCGCGCTGATGACCGCCGCGCGTGGGGTGGCGACCCTGGCCGGGCTCACGAACGGTCCCGCGAAGCTGTGTCGCGCCTTCTCCATCGACGCTGGTCAGAACGGCGCTTCGCTGATCGATGGCAAGGGCGGCCTCTTCATCGCCCGCCCCGACACGTCAGGCCCTTCACGCCCCATCGCCACCACGCCGCGCATCGGCATCCGGAAGGCCACAGAGCTCGCGCTGCGCTTCTGCTACGCCGACAGCGCCTTCCTGAGCCGACCCGCGGGACGCGCCTGCTGACGCCGTGGTCGCCCTCTACCTGGCCGCCAAGAACGTCACGCGCAAGAAGGAGCGCAGCCTGCTCACCATCGTGGGCGTGCTCCTGGCCGTGGGCGCGTTCATCTCGCTTCTCTCGCTGGCCGAGGGTCTCTACGACCGCGTGCAGTCGGAGATGCACGGCCGCTCGGTCGACGTGTACGTGCTGCCGAGGAACTCGATGCCCATGCCGGCCGGCCCCATCGGCGGCGTGGGGGTCTCGACCGAGAGCATCCCCCTGGCCCTGGTCGGTGAGCTCGCAAAGATGCAGAACGTCGAGTCGGCGGCACCCGTGATGCGCTTCCAGCAGGTGCGCGAAGGGCGTGGAATCGTGGTCTGGGCCCTCGACAAGGAGGCGTTCTCCACCTTCCTGCCGCGGGTGCACGTCGATACGAATCGCTTCCCGTCCGGCGATGACGAGGTCATCGTGGGCCAGATGCTGGCTCGCGAGCTCGGTCTCACAGAAGGGGCGACGCTCCGCATCGCCGACAAGGACTTCAAGATCGTGGGGTTCTTCTCCGCGGGTGGAGGGCTCAACGACTACTTCTGCTACGTGACGCCCGCAACGGCGGCTCGCATCACCGGGCAGGGGGCGCAGGAGGTCTGGATCAAGCTCAAGGAGGACGCGGAAGGCGGAAAGCAGCTCGCCATCGAGCAGATCAACACAGACAAGCGCTTCGCCAACCACGTGGCGCGCACGCGAGAGCAGTACCTGGGGGCCGCCAACGACTTCATCGACTATGCCTGGCTCCTGCAGTTCGCGGTGGCCGCCATCGGTGTTCTCATCGCCATGACCGCGGCCATGAACACGATGCTGATGTCAACCTACGAGCGCTTGAAGGAGTTTGCCACCCTGCGGGCCATCGGTGCCAGCCGTCTCACCGTTGCGCTCATGCTGGTCGCAGAATCGGTCATGCTGAGCCTCGCGGGAGGCTTCTTCGGGGTCATCATCGGCGTGCTGGGGGCCCACCTGCTCGACAGCGCCATGGTCACGCTGCTCAAGCTCACGTTTCCCCTTGGTGAAATCACGCTGAGACTGGTTCTCCAGGCGATGCTCATGTCGGTCTTCGTGGGTCTCGTTGGTGCTGTGGTGCCTTGCGCCCTCACCTGGCGGATGAACATCATCTACGGGCTTCGTCAGGAGTAGCGATGCGCATCGACGTTCGCGGTCTGCACAAGTACTTCGACACCTCCACCAACAAGCTCCGCGTGCTCGAGAACGTCGATCTGCGTGTGGAGAAGGGCGAGTTCATCGCCATCATGGGGCCGTCGGGCAGCGGCAAGTCGACGCTCCTGTTCCTTCTCGGATGCCTTGACTGGCCGACCTTCGGCCACATCACCCTCGACGAGACCGACGTCACGCAGGAGGCCGAGGGGGTCAGAGAGCGCATCCGCCTCCATCACATCGGGTTCATCTTCCAGAACTACAACCTCATCCCGACGCTAGACGCGTTCGAGAACGTGCGCCTTCCCATGCAGCTGGCGGGGCTCGGCCCCGCGGAGCGCGACTCCCGCGCGCTCGCGCTGCTGCGCCTGGTGGAGCTCGAGAAGAAGGCCTACGAGCCGGTGAACCTGCTGAGCGGCGGCCAGCAGCAGCGCATCGCCATTGCCCGCTCCCTCGCCAACCTGCCCGGTCTGCTTCTGGCCGATGAGCCCACCGGCAATCTCGACGTGAAGTCGAGCAAGGAGGTCATGGATGTGATTCGCACCGTCAACGAGCTGCAGGAGATCACCACGGTCGTGGTCACGCACGATCCGAAGGTGGCCGCCTTCGCGCAGCGCGTGTACTACCTCGAGGATGGTCGTCTGCGGGCGACCGTGGTGTGATGACGCCTCCCCCCGCCGCGCCTGCCGCCCGTCCCGTGTCCGGCCTCGTCATGTGGTTGCATGGCCTGCTTGCCCTGCTCGCCCTGTGGCTCTTCCACAGCCTGTTGTGGTGGGGATTTCTCAATGCGCTTCCCCAGCAGGACACTGCGGATGGCCTGGTGCTCGCCGTGAGCGCCGGGCTGTGCGGCGCGGCGGCGGTTGCCCTGAGCAGCGTGCTCTCGCCCTGGCTGCTCGACCGTCTTCTCCGCGTGACCTGGATCAAGCTCGAGGAAGCCGGCGACGTGGGGCCTCACCTGCGGGCCGTGCTCGAGCAGTGCCGCCTTCCTGTTCCCTACCTGGGCGTCGTGGCAGACAGCGACCCCTGCGCACTCACCTATGGCCTGACCCGACGCGCTGCGCGGCTCGTGGTCACGCGAGGCCTGCTCGAATCGCTCGACGTCGACCAGCAGTGCGCCATCGTGACGCACGAGGCGGCGCATCTCGCCAGCGGTGACTTTCGTCTGGCCACCCTGTTCGCGGGCCCCATCTTCATTCTCACGCGGGTGAAGGAGACCTATGCCTCGATGAGCGCGCGCGGCGGAACGGCCGACGACAGCACCTCGCCGTCATCCCAGGTGGGCGGGCTCATGATTCCCGTGGTCGGTCTCCTGATACGCGCGTATGCGCTCATCTATGCTGGATTCGCGCAGTGCCGCGAGGTCTGGGCCGATCAGTTCACTCAGCGTCGCGTCGATGCCCGCGCGCTCGAAGGGGCCTTGCTGGCCCTGCTCACCCGCCTGGCAGGGCCCTCGCCGACTCGGCATGCCCTGGCTGTGGCAGCACGTGGCTTCACCCCCGTCGATGCGGTCTCTGCAGGTCGACTGGGCACGGCGTCCGCGTGGAGCGGACAGTTCGACACGGCCCAGCTCGCGAGAACGGCAGCTGTGGTCGCCTCCAACCCGGCCACCGAGCTGAGCCAGCAGTCGGCCCTGCACCCTCCCATCGGAACCCGTCTGCCCAGCGAGGCGCTCCCCGTGCAGACCGTGTCGGCCCTCACCTTGCTGCGGCTCTTCGCTTCCCGCTGGGGCTTGCGTTCGGGCGCATGCACGGGAGCGTGCAGAACGAGGCCGGTCTTCGCGACGTTCTCGAGAAGCTGGCCTCCGAGCCTGCACGTGCGTATCAGACCGAGCTCGTGGGGCGCTTCGTCGGGCGGGGCGTTCCTGGTGTGACCTGGTGCACGGACGCCGTGTTCGAATGTGCAGGCGTGTACCTCGCCGTGCGGCCGTGCGTGCTCATCGGGAGCGCTGGCGGCGGTGTGCGCGATCAGGTTCTGGGCGACATCGAAGGAAAGGCGTGCAAGGTCCGTGGAGTGCTGCGCACCGCCGATGTCCCCTATCTCGAGCTCCACGCCGTGGAGAGCGATGGGCAGCTGGTCTGGCGGTCTGCCTACGTGGTGTCGTCCCTGATCTGGTCGACGGCGCTGGTGATGCTCGGGATCCTGCTCATCGCGCCGCAGTGGGCAGGCTTCTGAGGGGTGACGAGCGACGCCCTCTGCACAGACGACCTGGGCAAGCGCTATGGCGAGCGATGGGCGCTGCGACACCTCACCTTCGCTGTTGCCGCGGGCGAGATCGTGGCCCTGCTCGGTCCCAACGGAGCAGGCAAGAGCACGATCATGCGAATCTTGACCGGCCTGCTCAGGCCCACCGAGGGACGCGCCACCGTGGACGGGGTTTTGATTGGGGGAGCGACAGCCGGGCCTGGCGCTCGCATCGGTGTGACCTTCGAGCAGCAGAACCTCTACGAGCGGCTCACCGTTCGCGAGAACCTCGATTTCTTCGCTGCGATCGGGGGTCTCGGCAACAAGCGCGCGCTCGAGGTGCTCGAGGAGGCGGGGCTCGCCGATCGGGCGCGAGACCTCGTCTCAACACTCTCAAAGGGGCTGCGCCAGCGACTCATGCTGGCACGGGCGCTGCTGGGCAGACCGCGCGTCCTCTTCCTCGACGAGCCCACCAGCGGCCTCGATCCTCGCGCTGCCGAAGGGTTGCAGCGCTGGGTGGCGAGGCTCGCGTCAGAGGGCACGGCGGTGCTGCTGGCCACACACGACATGCACGAGGCGGAGCGATTGGCCGGCCGGGTGGCCATCCTGCACGCCGGAGAGCTCCGCGCGATAGGAGAGCCGGAGGCACTCACGACGGCATTCCATGCGCCCCGCCTTCACGTCGCGCTGCGGGCCGAGGCGGGGGTCGAGACGCATCTGCTGGAAGGACCGCCCGCGGAGCAGGCGCGCCAGATTGCTCTGCTGAGCGACCGGGGTGAGATCGCAGGCCTTCGTGAGGAACGAGCAAGCCTCGGAGACGTCTTCCTCACCATGACGGGCGCTCGGCTCGAGGCGTGAAGGTCTGCCCGGAGACCGTGAATCGATGTCAGGAAGCGCGACGGTACGACAGCAACCAGCCGCTCGCGTCACTCGGGGGGCGATGGGACGTCGAGATGGTCCGGCTGTAGCGCGAGGCCCCGAGGTCGTCTCGGAACGCGAGATGGGTGACGCCGTTCGCGGCGATCTCGACCGTGGTCATGCTGCGTCTGACGGTACCACCGTGCTGTGTGACGCGAACGAGATCGCGGCGCTCGATGGCCTTGAACCAGTCGATGACGCGTCTCGCGAGGCTGGTGACCGAGGGGGCAGAGAGCCAGGCCTCGCAGACGTGACCGCTCTCGTCACAGACCAGACGATCGACCGTGAAGGTGCGCACGCCCCCAGGGCTCTCGAGACGAAGCGCTCCGCCCCTTCCGACGCGGATGACGGCGCTGATGATCTCGTCGACCTCTTCTTCCAGACGGGACGCACTCTTCAGCTTGGACATCGTTTCGTCTCTCCCTCACACCTGTACCTGTAAATCCATTTTGCGCCATTCTGGCAGCGCCGGCAATGAACGAGATGTGAACAGGCCGACGGATCGGAGAGCCTGGAGGCGCTCGCGCCGATCAGTGTGCCGGAGCCGACGAAGGGGAGGGCGAGAGAAGCGCCTCCCCAGGCAGCGCGGTGGGATTTGGACTGGGAACGACGTGGGCGTTGCCGGTGAACTCGCCGAGCCGGACCGAGTAGATGAAGGTGCGTGTCGACTGGCTGTCGATGATGGCGCGAACCACCTCCACCTCGACCGGCTGATCTTCGGGCGCGCTCTCTATGGCCCGGAGAAGGTCTTCGGCGCTGCGAACAGGCTTGCGATTGAAGGTTCGGATGACATCGTGGGACTGCATGCCGACAGTGTGGGCTGGCGACCCGGGAATGACCGCGTCGACGTACACCCCCTCGATGCTATCGAGATAGAGCTTGCGCAGCTGGTCGGCGCTCAGTGAGGCGAGGTCCTTCCCGCGAACCCCGAGCCCCTTCTTCAGATGCACCGGCTGGGCCGCGAGAACCGGCGGCACGGCGGCGTTCTCGCTGCGAGACGAGAACGGTGGGTTGTGCGCCGTCAGTGCCGCGTAGGCGCGCGCGAGCTGCGGCGTGCCTGGGGTGAAGACTACCCCGCCATCGATGCGGGCCGCCTGCGCGGTGAGATCGTCGCGCTTTCGCAATGCGTCTGGCGGCAGGCGAACCGGAAAGAGCGTGTCCGGGTCGATCTGCAGCTCGATCTGGTCTCCGGCGCGCAGGAACCCGAGAACGCGCCCGCCATCGACGAGGTCGACGAACCGCTGCTTGAACGCCGCGACCGGGAATCGCAGCACGGCGGTGCTGTAGGGGGCCGTGATGATCAGGCTGTGCGGGGGGACCTGGGCGCCCCGCTCGAGCACCTCCCAGGGAAGGCTGCCGAGGGGCGGGACCTTGACCCACTCGATGGTGTGACGCCACGCGGCCACGACCCGCGCCACCGACTGTGGATCTGCGTTGGAGACGGCCGGAGGGGTTCCGCGCGGGGCGGCGACCGTCGGGGCAGACCGCGGCGTACCGACCGGCCCGCGGGAGCAGCCCAGAGTCAGCGCGGCAAGCGCGAGGATGCAGGTGAGATATCGCCGATGGGGGCGTGGCACGGGCGGGGGTTCGAGATCCCGTAGGCTCCATCCTGTTTCAGACGCACCCTGTCATCTGCCTGTCGCGCCGGCAGGTCTGCCGACGGGGGGACGCTCTTCACGTGCAGCGCTCGCTCGGGTCAGCAGCTCGAGAAGTAGGTCTGCAGCGCCGATGGCAGGGTCCGATGCCAGAAGGGCCAGGAGTGCTTTCCCCTCCCCTCTTCGTAGACGTGGATGATCCCGGCTTCTGTCAGCGCGTCGCGCAGGGCACGATTGTCGTCGAGGTTGCCGTCGAGTCGGCCGCAGACGAGGTGAAAGCGCGTCGTGCAGCCAGCGCTTGAACGAGCCTCACGTACGATGCGCCGTCGCGCGTACCAGAACGCGCCGCCTTGCCCCCCTGCTGCGCCGAACACTTCGGGGTGGCGAAGCCCCAGCGCGACGGCACACAGCCCCCCGAGCGACACGCCATGAACGGCGCGATGCGCCGCATCTCGTCGTGTGCGAAGGTGCGCGTCGACCCAGGGCACCAGGTCCTCAGTCATGAAGCGCAGGTGCCGCTCGTCAAGCTTGTACTCGCGCGTGCGGTTGACGGGTGCAGGCATCACCGTGAGGAACGGGGGACACGCCGCGGACTCGATGGCGCTGCAGAGCCCTCCCCGACCCAGCCAGTCAGCGGCGCCATCGTGCAGATAGAGCACCGGATATCGACGTCTGCGCTTGCGGTAGTCGTCCGGAACCAGCACGGTCACGTCGCGCAGGTCGCCGAAGGCGCGACTCGGGACCTGGAAGTGCTCTGACCGCACTGTTTCAGGCCTCGTCTGGGGGGCCATCCCAGCGCTTGAACAGTGCGTGCTCGATACCGAGCAGATCGAGCATCTTTCCTACGGTGTGGTCGATGAGGTCATCGATGCTGCGTGGCCGGTGGTAGAATGCCGGCACGGGCGGGAGCACCACCGCGCCCATCTCCGTCACCGCGGCCATGTTGCGCAGATGCCCGAGGTGGAGGGGGGTCTCTCGGGGCACGAGGATGAGCCGCCGTCTCTCCTTCAGCGTCACGTCTGCCGCTCTCGCCACCAACCCGTCTCCGAACCCGTGCGCGATGGCCGCAAGTGTCTTCATGCTGCACGGCGCCACAACCATGCCGTCGGTGCGAAACGACCCCGAGGAGATGGGTGCGGCGACGTTCCGGCTCTCGTGTGTGAACGTGGCGAGCGCCTTCACGTCCTTGGCCGTCAGCGGCGCGGCCTCGATGGCAATGGTCTGGTGGGACGCTGCCGAGAGCACCAGGTGCGTTTCCACCTCGAGATCGCGGAGAACCTGGAGAAGACGAATGCCGTAGATGGGTGCACTCGAGCCGGAGATGGCGACCACAACGCGCTTGCTCATCGCGACCTCGTTTCGAGCCGCGCCCCGATGACTCCCTGCATTGCCTGGCCGCGGTACCGCCATCGCGTCGGGTTCTCTGTCGATGCAAAGGCGAACACTCGTTCACCAGGGCAAGAACGCCCGTTCTTTTCATGGAACACGCGTTCCCTCTGCTTGCGCATCACGCTTGAGGGCCGTTCACGACATCGCTTGTCCCGTGGCATCGGCCTGGTTGGCCTGGGCTTCGATTCGTTTCCAGGCATCGAGAAACGCCCCCACGACCTCTGGGTCGAACTGCGTTCCGCTGTTGGCCTTGATCTGGTCGCGGGCTTCCGCGAGGGACAATCCCTTCCGATAGGGGCGGTCGCTGATCATGGCCTCGAAGGCGTCGGCCACTGCGATGATGCGCGCCGTCAGGGGGATCTCCTCCCCTCTCAGACCGTCCGGATAGCCCTTGCCGTCGAATCGCTCGTGGTGGCTGCGAACCGCCGCGAGCGCTGGCGCGAGGAATCGCACCGATGACAGCAGGCGCGCGCCCAGCTCGGAATGGGATTTGACCGTCTCCCACTCCGCGTCGCTCAACTTCCCCGCCTTCTGGAGAAGATCTTCCGCGATGCCGATCTTGCCCAGATCGTGGAGAAGCAGGCTGTATTCGAAGTCGCGCCGCGACAGGAGCGCCGGATTGAGGGCCTGGGCAATGGCGCGGGCGACCTGGGCCACCCGCTCGGTGTGCCCCAGCTTGTAGGCGTCTTTCGTGTCGGTGGCATTTGCCAGGGCGGCGATGGTCTCGAGATAGGTCTGCTCCATCTCGGCCAGCGACTCTTCGAGGCGCTGGGCGCGCAGCGACTCCTGGGCGAGACGCGCCGCAAGATCCTGCGCGTAGCTGAAGAGGTTGCGCTCGGCGGTGTCGAGGTCACGCGCAAGGGTATCGGAGGAGGCCTGAGCGTTGTCGCGCGGGCTTCTCGGGATCGTGGCTGTGCGCGGACCGCGCGGAAGGCGCACCGTGATGCACGCACCGCGGTTGGATTCGCTCGTGGCGCTGATGCTGCCGCCGTGGTGCTCGATGATGTGCCGTGCGATGCAAAGCCCGAGGTTCTCTGCAGCCCCTGCCCCGCCGAGACCCGCCGAGCGCACAGGCAGGAAGAGCCGCTCTGGTGGTTCGTGCGCGAACGCACCCCTGCCGTCGGTGAAGACGACTGTGGCTCCCGACTCGTCCTCCTCGCACGAAACACAGACCTCACCGCCCCTGGGGGTGTGCAGGAGAGCGGACCGCATGAGGTGTGTCATGGCTTCCCGCAGCCGTTCGCCACTGATCTCGAGGGGGGGGCCCTCTCGTGCCACCTCGATGCGCATCTGCTGCGCGCGGGCGCGGGCCACGGGCAGCATCTCTCGCGCAACCAGACGCACCAGCGCGGTCACCTGGACCGACGCGCTGCGCTCGAGAAACGAACCCGCTCCGCTCGCGCGCGAGAAATCGCTGAGCTCATCGACGAGTGTCTCGATCTCGCGAGCGGAGCGGGTCACGGCCCCGACCAGGCCGTTCTGGGAGGCTTCCAGCCCCGACGCGGACAGCGCCTCTGCGACGAGCTCGGAATACCCCCGGACAATCGACAGCGGATCGCGAAAGCGGTGACAGACCAGCGACAGGTACAGGTCACGCTCCCCCCTGTCGTGCTCTGCTTCTGCCGCTGAGGCGTGCGTTTCACGGGTGTGTGCAAGACGTTCGGCGAAGGCCTTCTGCAGCGCCACCACGTGGCGACGCAGGGCGTCAGCGTCCATGTCGCGCAAGGTGGCGTCGTCGAGCGCCGCGTCGAACGATGGGATCGGGGTCCCGCGGGTCGGCGATGGCGTCGCTTCCGGCAGCACGCCGTCAGAGCACAGCCCTACTGCAGTGCGGAGCACATCACGCGTGAATGGCTTTCCAAGAACCTCTGCTGCGCCTGCCTCGAGGGCCGCATCGACCTCATGCGGGAGGCGGTCGCCCGTCATCATGACCACCCGGACCGATGACGTGAGCGGAGATGACTTCAGCGCGCGGCAGAGGTCGATGCCGTTCACCCCGGGCAGCCCGATGTCGACCAGGGCCACGTCTGGCAGCACATCGGTCGCCACACGAAGGGCCTCGTTCCCGTCACCCGCCTCCACGACCTGGAAATGGCTCCCCGAGAGCATGACGCCCACGAGCCTGCGGATGACGACCTCATCGTCGACCACCAGAACCGTCTTCATCACGAATGTCTCTCTCTGGACCCCTTCGCCCAGAGTCGATCTACACCGATCGTCGCCCCCTGTCCTGCCGCGTCTGGTTGACGTCCTCGTGATGCGCGCGGGGAGAGGACTTGTCTCGTGCCTGCGTGAACCTCCCGAGGCGCGGCACACGCCCACGAGAGCCCCTCGTGCGCGCGGATTTCCCCTCCGCGCTTCGATGCGCTGAAGATGTGCCTCGCGCATCGAAGGGCGCACGCGAAGGAGGAGATGGTGTGATCGTTCTGGGCCTCGAGACCTCGTGCGACGAAACGGCCGCCGCCATCCTCGAAGACGGTCGGGTGCGACGCGCCTCGGTCGTGGCCTCGCAGATCGAGATGCACCGCGAGTACGGCGGCGTTGTCCCCGAGATAGCGTTTCGCAAGCATCTCGATCTCGTGAACCCCGTTCTCGCCGAGGCGCTCGAGCAGGCGGGCCTGCGATGGAAAGACCTCGACGGAGTTGCGGTGAGCCACGGTCCCGGACTGGTGGGTGCCCTTCTCGTGGGCGTCGCCGCAGCCAAGGTGATCAGCGGGCTCAACCGCATCCCGCTGGTTGGGGTGAACCACCTCGAGGCGCACCTGTACGCCAACTTCCTCGGTCCACGAGCAGATGGGATCAGGTTCCCGCTGATCTGCCTGCTGGTGAGCGGAGGGCACACCCAGCTGCTGCTCATGCGAGGGCATGGAGACTACACCTTTCTCGGCGAGACCCGTGATGACGCGGCGGGAGAGGCGTTCGACAAGATCGCCCGCCATCTCGGTCTCGGCTATCCGGGAGGCCCCGTTGTCGATCGCCTCGCGGCTCGAGGCAACCGTTCCGCCGTGCCCTTCCCCCGCGCCTGGCTCGGGGAGGATTCGCTCGAGTTCAGCTTCAGCGGGCTGAAGACCGCGGTGATGAACTTCTCGCGGACCCCCGCCTTTGAGACCATCTCCATCGAGGACATATGCGCCTCGTTCCAGGAAGCCATCGTGGACGTGCTCGTGACCAAGACCATGCGCGCGGCACGGCGGCATCGGGTCTCCACGGTGCTGATGGCGGGGGGGGTTGTGTGCAACGCTCGGCTCCGCGACGCCATGAGCGAGGCCTGTGCGCGGGAAGCGATCACCCTCTTCTTCCCGACCTCCGACCTCTGCACCGACAACGCGCTCATGGTGGCCTGCGCAGGGTCGTTCCAGATCGCTGCCGGGAAGGTCTCAGACCTCGACCTCGACTGCTTTCCCGTGATGCCCGTCGCTCCGTGAGCCGCTCTGTCGCCGACCCTCCCACCGCATCCCTTCAAGCGGGCTCTGGCGCGCCGGCCATGCGTGCGCTCCTCTGCGTGGCGGCTGCAGCGGCGGTGGTCTGGCTGTGCCTGGGCGTTCATGTGGCGTCGGGCAGCACGATGTCGCCGCTCGTGCGCGATGGCGATCGGGTGCTCTGGAGCAGAATCACATTCCTCGGTCGACTCCCTTGCCGCGGTGAGGTTGTGCGCGTGCGTGTCTCCGGTGTTTCCCGCCTGCTGCGCGTCGCTGGCATCGGGGGCGACACGGTGCATCTGCGCGCGGGACGGCTCTGGGTCGGGGACGCGCCAGTCGACGAATCCTACCTGGGAGGCCAGAGCGGTAACGACGCCACGGTGTCGAGGTCGCGCAACAGCGGACCCTGGCGCGTTCCAGGGGGAACCGTCTTCCTTCTCAGCGACCGCCGCGACGACGAGGGGGACAGCCGGAGCTTCGGCTGCTTCCCTGTCGCCGACATCAGCGGAAAGGCACTGTTCGTGGTCTATCCTGCGGCGCATCGCGGCTGGCTGTGAGCGCGCAGGCAGACGCGCCCTGCTGCGGCGGCGGGAATCACCTGGCGCCAGAACGAACACACCGATCATCGCTGTGAAAGTCGAGCGCCCCATCCATGTCGTTCCCTGACGTCGGTCATCTCCGGCACGCCGCCTCCACGCCCGTCACTGGCGATTCCGATGTGACACGAGGGGAGCGCCGCAGGCGATCCGCCGCGAGGCTCACGTTCGGCCTTCTGGTCTGGGTCGGGGTCGGCGCGGTCTCGAACGCCTGGGGGCGTCCCTTGCCCACCGACGCGGCGGCGATCAAGCGCGGCGGTGCCATCTACGCCCAGAACTGCGCCACCTGCCACGGTCTGAAGGGGAAAGGCGACGGTCCCGTGGCCAGCAGCTTGACCTCCCGTCCAACCGACTTCACATCAGGCGTGCTTCGGCACGGCTCTAACGATGAAGAGCTGGTGAAGTCGATCACGCTCGGCATTCCCAGCACGGGCATGAGCGGCTTCAAAGGGCGCCTCTCCGAAGCCGAGATCACAGCGGTGGCCGCCTACGTGCGGTCTCTCAAGAAGCCGTAGCTCGCTGTCCGTCTTCGGCGATCTGGCCAAAAACGCTACAACCACGCCGTTCCTGAGATTTCTGGACGGAAGTTAACATCCCGGCAACATCGTGCGCGCTTCGTTGACTTGCAAATGATTCAAGCGTTGGTCACGCAAAAAACGGCTTGGTTACAACGTTTTGACGGTTGCATGTCTAGAATTTCCCTCAATCATCGCGCTTCTTTCAAAATCAGACGTGATTTACAAGCGGTGAGACGCAGTGATATGATGACGGCGCCAGACGGCTCAAGGTCTGCAAAGCGTCAGACGCGACGCCTCAGGCCGAAGGCGAGCCGTACCGCACCTCCGCAAGGAGGCGCACGAAAGGAAGACTCCTGTGGACAGCAGCAACAGCATCGGCGGAGCAAGCTGGAAGAATCTCACCCCCCTCACGGGAATGCCGGCACACAAGCCCGCAGCTCCCGCGGCGCCGGCAGCGGAGGCGTCGCCCGCTCCTCTCGGTGACCGCATCGATGTGAGTGCGGCCCCGGCTGCACCCGCACAGGCTGCGGCTGCGCCGGCGGCACCCGCGCAGGCCCCCGCGGCACGCGCGGAGATCACCCCTTCGACGGTTCCGATGAGCCTTCTCGCCGACGACGACTCGCTCAATCTCCTGGGCGTGAACAGCGGCGCAGCAGGCGCCCACCCGTCGACCAGCCTCGGCGTCCTCGCCCAGCTCGACGAGACCAGCGCGATTCGCGCGGTCGACAACGGCGGCTCGAACAACCGCTTTGCCGACCTGCATCTCGTGGGTGTGGGCAACGCGGGGCAGTTCCTCGGCAACCCTGGCGCGATGTACCTCGGCATCTAGGCTGCGACTCGCGTAGAGCAAGAGCGCTGAGACATGTGTCTCGGGGCTCTTTTTCTTTGCCTGCGCTGAGATGGGGCGTTTCGCCTGCAGCGAGACGGGGTGGTGCGCTGCCCTGCTGCCTGTCAGGTCAGACGCTGTCTGCCGTGGGCTTGACCGCGTCTGAGGTCTGCTCTTCTGCGAGGGCGGTCTCAGCCGCTTCCAACGAGCGCTCCGCGCTCTCTGCCGGCGCGTGCGACTCGACCTGCCCTGCAGGCGTGCCGTTCTCTCCCGCTGCGGGGAGCGGAGCGGGGGGAGTGGCAGACGATTGTGGAGATGTCGATACCAAGGTCTCTGATGACGCGGCAAGGTCGGGAAAATCACCATCGCCCGGGTCAGACGCGGGGGGTGCGACCACTTCTCCGGGCGCGGGGTCGGCAAAGGTCCGCAGCGCCCCCAGGCCTTCCAGCGCGCGACGGGGATCGACCCGATCATACACCTCTTTGAGCGAAGGCGGGCGTGCAGCGTCGCTATCGAGACTCGAAACCGTCTCGTGGACCGTGCTCTGGAGCTCGGCACTCATTCGTCGGAACTCCTTGAACATCCGGCCCACCGTGCGGAAGAACTCCGGCATCCGATCCGGACCGAAGAGAAGCAGGGCCATCACAGCGATCAGGGTGATCTCCGAGAAACCCAGGTTGAACAATCGTCTGCTCCTCTCTTCAAGGCTGGGGTGCGATGATCGGCGTGAAGTGATCGCCTTTCGAGGCCCGTCCGGGAGGCTTTCCCCGCGGCGCGCCGCGTCCCTCCCAAGACCCGTACCTCTACGACGCGAAGAGTGCCTCGAGGTACTGGTGCATCTGCGGATCGCGCTCGAGCAGCAGCCGTCTGCCGTTCGGCTTGAAGAACGACTCCACCGACTCGGCCCAGTACTCCGCCGGATTCGTGCCCGCGTATTCGGTGACAAGGCCGCGTCGCTGCTCTGCGAAAAGGTTCCAGAGCTGCACCGAGAGAGGCTGGCGTCTGGAATGTCGAGTCGTGAACGTGTGATCGAACGCGTGCGCGAACTCGTGGCGCGCGGTGGAGTGCTCCGGATGGCCGAGCTTCTCCTGACCGATGACCATCAGACGTCGAGACGGGTCATAGAGGCCGCGCACCGCACTCCAGGGCCGCCCATCAAAGGTTCTCTCCTCGGGCGTCACGATGAGCATTCCCGCGAGGCGAAGGTCGGTGAGCGCGCGGGTCGGCTCGAGAACGACGATCTTCACGCCGAAGGCGGCTACCGTCTCGCACATCTTCTCTCCGAGCACCACGAGCTCGTTGGTGAGGAGCACCCGAGCCGCGTCGGAGGGCGCATGCCCTATCATGCGGGCAACGATGTCACG
>RGZZ01000052.1 GCA_010028905.1 Pseudomonadota bacterium
CGTTCTCGATGAGGTAGGCCATCACGCGAACCACTGCGTCCTCGACGAGGTCGTCGTGCCCGATGGGGGCATTCCAGTCGATGGCGGCCTGCGGGTCCCACTGATGGGCTGCCGCTTGCGCGTAGAGCCGAGGGGCCTGGTCGGCCCACACGTCGATCTTGTGGTCGAGGGGGAACGACACCGCTCCGCCACCCGCTTCGATGGCGGCGCCGCGTGGGGCGAACGACCAGTCGGCGGGAGGGTGCTCGACGACTTCGTCGGCGCTCACGCCGCCGGCCGTGACCGAGTCACGCCATCGCCCCACCGAGGCGGCGCCGCGCTCCACCCGCCAGCCATCGGCATCGGCCCGGGGTTCGGGGTGGCCCATCTGACGGCACCACGCGCGCAGATGGCGCCCGAGGTCGTCGTGGGTGCCGTGAACGCGCACCGCCTCGCCCGGCGCGACGGTGTCGAGCGCCAGCCGAACGAGGAGGTGCGCGCCTTCATCGAACCCGAGGGTCTCGAGATCGACTTCGGGGGCGGGATTCACGGGAGGTATCCCTCGGCCGTGATCTGTCCGCTGGCGTCGTAGAAGGCCAGCAGATCGACCGCGGCTTCGAGCTGGGCGAAGCCATCGGTGCGCCCGGGACGCCACGCCTTGAGCCCTTCGAGATCGAGCAGCGGGCGCACGTTCGCATCGTCGTACGACATCGACAGCAGCAGCCCGCGGAACCGATCGAGAAGCGCGGGGTCGACCGCACGCTCGAACACGGTGAACACGCAGTGATCGTAGCGCGGCGTCTCGGTCACCACGCGTACCGCGCCCGATGGGATGGTGCCGTCGCGACCGAACGCCAGATGGTTGCCGTCGATGACGCATGCGGCGTCGACCTCGCCGGCCAGCAGAGCGCGCACCGCGTCACGCTCCCCGCCGATGTGGTCGCCGTGCAGCCCCACGCCGACCTCGAAGCGACGGATCTCGGCGGTGACGCCGAGCCCGCGCAGATGGGCCAGGGGGATGAGCGTGGCCTGGGGCGAGTCGACGGCGCCTGTGGCGATGCGACGACCGTTCAGGCTGGCGACGTCGGTGATTGTGCTGTCGCTGCGGGTGAGCACCACGGAGGTGAGGTCTTGATCGGTGTCGCGCATGGCCACGGCCAGCGCGCGGCGATCGGCCGCCTCGGCCAGTCGCCGCGCGCGCACCCACGCGAGCGGGGAGTTCCAGGCCACGTCGACGTGGCCCGCCAGGTGGGCCTCCACCTGGCGCTCGTAGTTCGAGTAGAGCACGTAGTCGAACGAGAGGCCGTGACTTCGGAACCAGGCGCGGAAGCCGTCCCAGATGGGAACGACCTTCGCGTCATAGGCCACGGCGCCGAGAACCAGTGTGCTTGTCATCGGGAGAGTTCCTATCCGAACAGCGGCAGTCCGCAGACCGCCCGTCCTACGAAGTCTCGGAGGGCGTCGCTGGTAGGCCCCATGACCGCCGCGGCGCGGGCGTCGCGGAAGTGGCGCTCGAGCCCCACCTCCTTGCGGAAGGCCGCGCCGCCACCCAGCCGCATGGCAAGGTCACCGGCCTCCAGCGCCGCGTCGGCCGCGATGCCCTTCACCTGCAGCATGCGCAGCGGTGCGTCGGGGCGTCCGGCCGACAGGGCGGCGCATGTGTCGGCCAGCACGAGCGACGCGCTGTCGACGATGTTCTGCAACCGCGCCACGTGCTGGCGGGTGAGGGGCTGCTGGGCCAGGGTCTCGTTGAGATGCTCGTAGCGCGTGGCGGTGACGTGCTTGATGCTCTTGGCGAGCATGGCGTCCATGAGGCCCACGCTGCAGGCGGCGTTGATCACCTGGAACCACGGCAGCACCACCGACAGGGCGATGTCGAGGCCGCCGCCGTCGGTGCCCAGCAGGCTGGTCCTGGGGAGGCGGGCGTCGGTTGCGTTGAGCGCGCTCGACGCGTTGCCGCGCATGCCGAAGCCATCGAACGGAGCGACGATGGCGAGCCCCGCGGTGTTCGAGGGCACGAGCCACAGGCTGGCGCCGCTGTCGCCTTCGGCGGGTCGGCTGGTCCACACGTACGAATCGGCTTCGCCGGCCGATGTGATCCAGCTCTTTGATGCATTCAGGACGACGTCGTCGCCATCGAACCGCGCGCTGGAGAGCGGAGCCCAGAATTGGCTGCGTGACCCGGTCTCTGAGAAGGCGAGGGTGCTGAGGTGGCGTCCGCTGGCCACGGCTTCTCTCGTAGAACGCGGAGCGTGGGCTTCGATGGCGGCTGTGGCAGCGTAGTGCATGCCGGTGATCATGGCGGTGCTGCCACAGGTTGCGGCCAGACGGCGCACGACGCGCGCGGCGTCGGCAAAGCTCCCGCCTCCGCCTCCGACCTCGGTGGCGCAGGTCAGGCCGAGCAGGCCGCCCTTGGCGAGGGCGTCGATGGATGCGCGCGGGAAACGACCCAGGCTGTCGGTCTCCGTGGCGCTGGGCGCGATGACGTCGGTGCAGATGCGCTCGAGCACGTCGAGAGCGTTTGGAGCGGTGATCATTTGATGGTCCTCCGGTCAGTGCGTTTCATGGGGGGGCTTCCTCTCAGACGGGCTTCAGATGTGTCGGCCAGATGTGGAAAGAGGCGCGTGCCCGTCGAGTGTGGCGTTCCGCGGTTCCAGAGCAGGGTCCTGTCGACGACGAGACGCAGAGCGCGATCCCTGTCGGCCTCGTTTACCGTCTGTGTGTGAGACACGGGCACTAAAGGAGCGTGGTGGAGGAGCCGATAGGAGATCTGTGGAAATTTTCTCAGATATGCGCTCTCGACCACGTCTTGCCCTGCTCTTCCGCCGTCTGAGCACGGCCGCGCTTTGCGTGACGCTTGCCCTCATGCTTGCACTGACAGGGCCGAGCGCCGCGCGCATGAAGGGCATGCGCTTCACCAACCCCGTCATCGAAGGTGTCCGGGTCAACGTGGTGCTGGTCGACCTGAACCATCCGGGCATCGATGTGCGTCCCTTCGTTGCGGGACAACCCCCGTTCTACATGCGCAACCGTTATCGCAGCTTCTCCGATCTGGTCAAGGTCACGCATTGCCTGGCCGCCATCAACGGTACGTTCTTCGACCCCCGCACGGCCTCGGTCCTGGGCAGCATGGTCTGGCAAGGAAGGGTTGTGCACAGCGGCTGGGTGGGGAACGCGGTAGCGGTCGACGCGAGCAATCGCGCGCACTACATCCGCCTCACCCAGCCCCACAGCGGCAGCGTCGATTGGAGCCAGTACCGCTTTGCGGTTGCCGCCGGCCCCACGCTGGTTAATGAAGGCCGCGTGGTCGTGACGCGCGAGGGCGAGGGGTTCCACGACCCCGCGCTGTTCCGCCCCGCGAGACGTAGCGCCATCGGGTTTCGGGAGAACGGCGAGATGCTTCTCGTGACCGTTCCCCGCCCTGTCTCTCTCCACAAGCTGGCGCGCCTGATGACCCGCATGCGGTCGACCATCGCTCTGAACCTCGACGGCGGCTCGTCGAGCGCGATGTATTGCAACGGGCGCACGCTTGTGAATCCACGGCGCAAGATCACCAACATCCTCGCGGTGCTGCCGCGCGCTTCGGCAGGGGCGGGAAGAGCCGCCATGCCGCGCAGCGCAGAGGGCGCCGCGCAGCCCTGAGCCCACCGCGGACGCAGGAGCTCAGCGCGCCGCGACCGCCTGGAACGACCGCGCCCAAGGCTGCAGCATGAAGGCTTCGCCGGATGAAGGTGGCGGCGTGCTGGGGGAAGGGGCTGATGGGGTCGTAGGTGCCGGCGACGGATCTTGAGGGGCTGGCGCTGGAGGAGGGGCTGGATCAGTTGGACCTGGCGCGGGTGCTGGTTCAGGCGCAGGCGAAGGCGCGGGGCCCGAAGACCCACCCGGAGGAGGAACGAGCTTCGACATGTCGCCGTAGAGGTGGCTCGCGTCGCAGCCTCCTTGAACGCCGGGAATGCGGGCGCGATAGGTGTACTGCCATGCGGTGAGGGTGGGCCAGGGGGCCGGTGGCGGCGGTGAGGTCTCGCTGTAGGCGGCCAGCCAGAGCGGGAAGTGGCCAAGCGCCTCGCCGTCGAGCTTGCGCAGGATGTTCTGGTTGGTGTAGACCCAGGGCGTCTTACCCGTCTTCTGCTCGACCTCGGTGCACCACTTCCCGATCCAGTCGCTCTGCTGGTCCGGCGTCAGGCCGTAGGGCAGCTCGAAGTCGAGAACGGGGAACTCCTTGGGGCCCATGGGGCCGACCTTCTCGAGGTAGTATCGCGCCTCCACCCTGGGGTCGCTGATCTTGTGGGCGATGGTGGAGCCCGCGAAGTGGTAGAGTCCGCAGTAGAGGTTGTTCCTGCTCAGCTCCTGACGGTTCTGCGATGTGAAGTCATCGGTCCAGTCGGGCCCTTCGGTGGCCTTGCAGATGGCGAGCTGGAAGCCGGCCTTCGCATACTTGTCCCAGTCGACGTCGCCCTGGTGGGCCGATACGTCGGCAAAGTCGGTCGACTTGTCGACCTGTGGCGGCTCGGGCCCTTCCTCTGGCAGGCAGATGCCGGCGTACGTGTTGCGTCCAGCGAGGGGGGGGTGAGGGGTGATGGTGCTCGTAACCAAGGGGAGTTCCTCCGTCGATCTCGGGCACAGTTTCGCACGCGGCGGGCCGCGCATCCACATGCGGGTTGTTAACAGTTCACCGGTTCTTCAGAAGACGGACGCAAAGCGCCACGGAAAGCCCGCGGGCCCCGCCGCGACGCCAGAGAAGGCGTTCGCTGCGAGGCCCGCGACCTGGGCCTGAGAAGGCGAGCGGCGTGTCGGAGACGCGTGGATCTGCGGATCAGGCCTCTTCGACGGCGCTCACCAGATCGCCGATGGTCTTCTTCGCGTCGCCGAAGAGCATCTTGGTCTTCGGCAGGAAGTAGAGGGTGTTGTCGATGCCCGCGTAGCCTCGGCCGCGCCCGCGCTTCATGACGAGCACGTTCTTGGCCTTGTCGCAATCGAGGATGGGCATGCCGTAGATGGGGCTGCTCTCGTCGTTGCGCGCGGCAGGGTTGGTCACGTCGTTGGCGCCGATGATGAGACAGACGTCGGCCTGCTCGAACTCGGGGTTGATGTCCTCCATGTCGCAGAGCAGCGAGTAGGGGACGTTGGCTTCGGCCAGCAGCACGTTCATGTGACCGGGCATGCGCCCCGCCACAGGGTGGATGGCGTACTTGACCTCGACGCCCTTCTTCTCGAGCAGCTCGGCCATCTTCTGCACGCCGTGCTGCGCCTGGGCCACGGCCAGGCCGTAGCCCGGAACGATGATGACCCGCTTGGCGTAGGCCAGCATGATGGCCGCGTCGTCGATCGAGGTCTCGAGCTCGACCCCGCCTTCAGTGCCGCTACCGCCACCGGCCGCGGCACCCGTGCCGAAGCTGCTGAACAGCACGTTGTAGAGGGTGCGGTTCATGGCCACGCACATGAGGTTGGTGAGAATGAAGCCAGAGGCACCGACCAGCGCGCCGGCGATGATGAGCACGTTGTTGCTCAGCACGAAGCCGGTGAAGGCGGCCGCGGTGCCGGTGAACGAGTTGAGCAGCGAGATCATGACGGGCATGTCTGCGCCGCCCACCGGCATGACGAAGGCCACGCCGAAGATGAGGGCGAGGGCAAACATCACGAGGAAGAGCATGGTCTCGTGGGCGCCGATGGTCTGCGCGGTGCTCAGGTAGCCGCCGAGGATGATGGCGGCCACTGCGAAGCTCAGCTGAATCGGTCGCGGGATGGGCGTGGCCTTCTTGATGAGGCCCTGCAGCTTGCCGAAGGCCACGAGCGAGCCGGTGAACGTCGTCGATCCGATGAGGGTGCCAATGATGATCGACAGTGCTGATTCGCTCGCTCCCTTGAGCTCGACGTGCTGGCCCATGGTGAGGTAGGTCGCTACTGACACCAGCGCCGCGGCGCCGCCGCCCAGGCCGTTGTAGATGGCCACGGCCTGTGGCATGTCGGTCATCTTCACGACCTTGGCGTAGTAGCCGCCGATGCCGCAGCCGAGAATCGTGCCCGCGATGACCACGCCCCAGCGAACGGCGTCATTCTCGAGCCAGGCTCGTGCGTCGTCGCCGCCGTGCACCATCTCGGGACGGAGCAGGCTGGGCTCGATGAAGGTGACGGCCACTGCAAGCAGCATGGCGATCATCGACTGGCGGTTGCCCTGGCGGGCGGTGGCGGGCGAGTTCATCAGCTTGATGCCGTGAATGAACATGCTCGCCGAGACGATGTAGATGAGGTTCTGGAACCAGACCAGATACGACAGGCCGGCAAAGGTGCCGGGCGCCGCGGCGCTCGCCGTCTCCTGGGCGAGGAAGAACAAGGCGGGCATGCTACTTCGCCTCCTTCTTCTTGAACATCTCGAGCATGCGGTCGGTGACCACGAAGCCGCCCATCACGTTGACGCCGGCGAAGACCAGGGCCAGGAAGCCCAGGATGAGGCTCCAGATGGAGGTGGGTCTTCCCGCGATCATGATGGCGCCCACCAGTACGATGCCGTGAATGGCGTTGGTGCCCGACATCAGGGGGGTGTGCAGCGTAGGCGGCACTTTCGAGATGATCTCGTGACCGACGAAGACCGCCATCACGAAGAGGTAGATGCCAAGTAAGAGTGTCATGGTGCTCCTTGCAGGTTGGGTTTCGAAGAGGTGGCCGCGCCCGCCACGGTGGGCGGCGCGCGGTGCGGCTAGGCCCCCATGGCGGCTTTTGTGGCCGCGTGGCGGACCTCGCCTTCGTGCGTGATGGCGGCGTCTCGGCAGACCTCTTCGTTGAAGTCGAGGGCGAGCGCGTTACTCTTGTACAGGTGGCTCAGCAGCGCATGGATGTTGCGTGAGTACATCTGGCTGGCGTGGAACGGCATGCTCGCGGGCAGGTTGATGACGCCGCAGATGAGTACTCCGTGCTTCGTCACATCCTGGCCGGGTTCGGTGAGCTCGCAGTTGCCGCCTTGCTCGGCCGCCATGTCGACGATGACCGAGCCTGGCTTCATCGACTTGACGTGGTCGGCATTCACGAGAATGGGGGCCTTCTTGCCGGGGACGAGGGCCGTGGTGATGACCACGTCGGCGGCGGCGATGTGCTTGGCCAGCACGTCCTGCGCCTGCTTCTTCTCCTCGTCGGTCTGCTCGCGAGCGTATCCGCCAGCGCCCTCGGCCTTGATGCCTGAGTCGATGAACTTTGCGCCCAGGCTCTCGACCTGCTCCTTCACGGCGGGGCGAACGTCGTAGGCCTCCACCACGGCGCCGAGGCGACGGGCCGTGGCGATGGCTTGCAGGCCCGCCACGCCCACGCCGAGGATCACCACGCGCGCCGGGGCGATGGTGCCCGCGGCGGTGGTGAGCATCGGGAAGAAGCGTACCTGCTTCACTGCGGCGTACAGAACCGCTTTGTATCCGCCCACCGTGGCCATCGACGAGAGGGCGTCCATCACCTGGGCGCGGCTGATGCGCGGCACGGCGTCCATGGCGTAGCAGGTGATCTTCTTCGCGTTGAGAGCCTTCACGAGCTCGAGGTTCTGCACCGGATACACGAAGGACAGGAGGAAGGCCCCGTCCTTCATCATCTGCACCTCTTCGACGGTGGGCGCCTGAACCTTCACGATGGTGTCGGCCTGTGCGAACAGCTCTTTCGCACTGCCGGCAAGCTTCGCGCCAACCGCGGTGTAGGTGTCGTCCGGGCATCCGGCCGCAACACCTGCGCCGCTCTCGATGACGACCTCAGCGCCGCCCTTGACCCATTTGCCGACGGTTTCGGGCACCAGTGCCACGCGGGTCTCGCCCGGGGCGCTCTCCTTGGGAACTCCGATGATCATGGGTTGTCCTTCGTGGTCTCGGCAGGGAGCTGCCGAGTTCTGTGGTGGTGCGAGGCGCGCCCCAGGAGGGATCCCGTGGGCCTCGGCCTCGTCTTGGAGCGGTGGGATGCGGGGGCATCTGACGGGTGGACAACGCGTCAGGCGGCCCAAGCATCTGCGCTCCAGGTCGCGGGGGGACCGCGAACAAGCCTCGGGGCTTCGCCAGGGGGGAGATTGTTCCTTCTGTCACAAAGTGCCTCCGAACCTCGTGGCCGCGGGTGACGCGCCAGGAGGTTCCAGGGAGAGGTGCGAAACGAGGGCAGCCCCCCAGGCCGAGCCTTTCCCCGCTGAGATCGGTCGGGCTCGGGCCTGATCAGCGAGAGAGGTGTCACGTGGAACTGTTCGCCGAGATGGGGGGCCTGGTAGAGCGGCGCTGGAGCGCGGTCTCTCACGACCCGGCCCGCTTCCCGGACATCGCCGCAGACGCGCTTGCCACTTCGTGTCTGGCGGAGCGTGTCAGCCCATTCGATGTCATCCGCTGGGTGCACGCCACCCCGGTGCTGCCTCGCCAGTACGATCTCCGCCCGCAGTTCGGGAACCCGCCGATCACGGTCTTCGATGGTTCGAAGTTCCACATCGACGTCTACTACTGGCTCGACGGCACCACGGCCGTTCATCAGCACGCCTTCAGCGGGGCGTTTCAGGTGCTGCTCGGGGGCAGTGTGCACAGCGAGTTCAGCTTCGAGGCCGAGGTTGAGATCGACCCGCAGCTTCGCCTCGGAAGGCTTCTGCCGGGTGCGGTGTCGCTTCTTGCGAAGGGAGACATCCGCACGATTCCCGAGGGGAGTTCGTTCATTCACGCCCTGTTCCACCTCGAGCGACCGTCGGCCACCATCGTGGTGCGGACCCACGGCGCTTCGCACAGCCCGGTGCAGTTCAGCTACCTGACCCCTGGGGTTGCGGTCGACTTCAGCGAGAGAGGGCGCGACCCGTGGCGAACGCGTGTGGTGCAGACGGTGCAGCTGCTCCTCGCCATGGCACACCCCGAGTGCGACGAGATGGTGGGTCAGCTTCTCGACACCTGTGATTTTCACACCGCGTTCCTCGTGCTGCGCCTGGTCGCGCGTCATCTTGCACCCAGCCCGATGGCTGCGCTCTTTCCCTCCCAGGCTTCCGACGACCGCTTCGCAGCGCTCATCGAGCGCGCGCGCAGCCGACACGGTGAGCACATCGAACGCCTGCCCGCGGTCTTCGACGAAGAGATGCGCCAGCACGACATCTTCCGACGGCGAGACCGCATCACCGATCCGGAGCATCGCTTCCTCATGGCCCTCCTGCTCAATGTTCGGGATCGTCGCGCACTGCTCGAGCTGGTTGCGCAGCGCCATCCGAAAGAAGATCCGGTGACCCGTGTGATGGGCTGGCTCGACGCCCTGACGCGGGTGCGCGTCTTCGGTTCGCCGGAGCCGAACGTTCTCGGGGTGGAGAAGCTGGGGGCGGTCGAGATGGCCGTGCTCGAGGGGCTTCTGCGCGGTGTTGACGTGGGTGAGGTCGGCGCGCGTCTTGCCGGCCAGGGGCTCCTGCGCGGGAGCGATCCACATGAAGCTGCCGTGCGCTTGCGCGCGATGCCGCTCTTCCGGGCGATTCTCTGAGGGCCACCCTGGCCTGCACGGCGGTTTCACGAACCTTTTTCGCGCTTCACGGGCGTTCCAGGATCCTTTCAATGCCGGCGGATAGCATGCAGTCAGAGGGTTGCGCGCAGGCGACCCGACGAAGCAGAGCAGGAAGCAGGCATTCGCTATGTACAGCACAGGCATCCAGGGTTCGATGTTTCTCGGAGTCGAGTCGCGCCACGCGCTGTGCGCAGGCTTCCAGGAGATCTCTGCCGACCCGCGGGCTTCGCTCGACCGCATCTCCATCCAGGGCTTCAGCGAGTCGGTCGCATCGCGGAACCCACACTTCGTCGCCGTACTCGAGGAGCGCGTGGTGTCGCTGCTGGCGTGACGCGTCAGCGTGCGCCGCACCGCGCCCAGACACGACCGTCGACCCACCCGCCCGCAGAGGGGCCCGGGTTCGTGAAGTTGACGGGACCGCTCGCCCTTATGTAGAATAGGCGTCTCAGGCAGTCGACCCAGAAGCCAGAGACACGAAGCGGCAACGGGGGTCGTGTCGCGGGGCAGCCTGTCCCGCCCGCCAAGCGTAGAAGGAGTAGCTCCATTGTTCGAAGTTCGCGATCTGACTCGAAACACGCCGGTGCGCGGCGTCATCCGCCGTATTCTCGAACAGGTGAAGGCGCCCATCTCTTGCCACGAGCTCACCGTGCACGTTCTCGAGGCCTGGCAGCGGTCGTTTCCGCCCAACCCCTATTCTGACCCCTGTCTCGTCTACAAGCTCGCCGCCTCGTTCCCAGACGTTGAGCTCAGCTACGACGACCTCGACGACATCCCGATGCTCACCGATTTCGGGCCTGACCCCATTCTCATCAAGCCGGACCTGGGCCCGGAAGAGCTCAACCGCGCCATCGATCAGGTGAAGCTGATCAAGCTCTCGCTGAAGAAGGAAGCCTAGCGCCCCCACACGGTCGATGTGCAGAACGAGCCGAGAGGCTCGTTCTTTTGTTTCCGTCGCCCCCGATTCGGGGCGGAGGTGTTTCTGCGCGGGGGGGGGGTTGACGTGTACGTGCGAACACTATATACTCAACGAGCGGCGTAGACGTGTGAAAGGCGGCGCCAGACCTGTCGACGTACCGTCTCTCCCTCTTCTGGTGCCGATTTCAGCCTGAACCGCGGCAGGAGAACCGGGTGAGAGGTAGAATGCGATTCACGTAAGGTGTCGCACCGTGAGTACACGTGAACACGTGTACGAGTCGCCCTGGCAGCGACAAGATCGACGGCGGTTGAGCTGCCTGTCGAGGCGCAGATGAGCCCAGCGCGCGGGTGCCAAGAGATGAGACACGATCCGGTCACGATAACGCACAACCAGAAAGGGGCCCCTATGGACAAGCAAAAAGCCTTGGAGCTGGCCATCAGCCAGATCGAGAAGCAGTTCGGCAACGGCGCCATCATGAAGCTCGGCGAGGCCCGTGCCAAGCTCAACGTGGGCATCATCCCCACTGGCGCGCTCACCCTCGACATCGCGCTTGGAACGGGGGGGCTGCCGCGGGGACGCATCGTCGAGATCTATGGCCCTGAGTCCAGTGGCAAGACCACCCTCGCGCTGCAGGCTGTGGCAGAGGTGCAGAAGCTCGATGGTGTGGCCGCATTCATCGACGTGGAGCACGCGCTCGATCCGGTGTACGCCAAAAGCCTGGGCGTCGACATCGACAATCTCTACGTCTCTCAGCCGGACACGGGTGAGCAGGCCCTCGAGATCGTGGAGTCGCTGGTGCGCAGCAATGCCGTCGACATCATCGTCATCGACTCGGTGGCTGCACTGGTTCCGCGCGCTGAGATCGAGGGAGAGATGGGCGATTCGCACGTGGGGCTGCAGGCGCGCCTGATGTCCCAGGCCCTGCGAAAGCTCACGGCCATCGTCAGCAAGGCCCGCAGCTGCGTCGTCTTCATCAACCAGCTCCGCGAGAAGGTCGGCGTCATGTTCGGCAACCCCGAAGTCACCCCGGGCGGTCGCGCGCTCAAGTTCTACAGCTCGGTGCGCATCGAGGTGCGCAAAGGCGAGGCCCTCAAGGTGGGAGCTGACATCATCGGCAACCGCGTTAAGGCAAAGGTGGTCAAGAACAAGCTGGCTCCGCCTTTCCGACAGGCCGAGTTCGACATCATCTTCGGAAAGGGTGTGTCACGCATCGGGGCGCTTCTCGATGTGGCCGTCGATGCGGGCATCGTCTCGAAGAGCGGCACCTGGTTCACCTACGAATCACACAAGCTGGGCCATGGCCGCGAGAACGCGCGTACCTTCCTCGAGGAGCACAGCGACATCGCAGCAGACATCGAGCGTCTCGTGCGCAAAGCGCAGGGAATCGACCCTGCCGAGACGCCGCTGGTGTCTATTGATGCCTGATCGAGGGCCGTGGCGATCGGTCGAGGCCCTTCGCGCAAGCGGAGCGGCCTCGACCGTCGGTCTCGAGACGGGAACAGAGAGCCCGGTGGAACGAGCCGTGGTGCAAGTCCCCGTCGGCAGAGCGCTGCCAGATGACGAGACGGTCAGCAAGCTGATCGTGGCAGCCTACGATCATCTCGGCCGGCGAGGACACTCCCGCGGCGAGCTGGGGGCCAGGCTTCGCAGGCTGGGCGGCACGCCCGCGTCTGTCGAAGCCGCGCTCGACTGGCTCACAGCGCGGGGGTTGCTCGATGATCGTCGCTATGCAGAGGAAGCGGCGCGTGTCGGGGCAGAGGGCAAGCGCTGGGGGCGTCACAAGCTCCGACAGTGGCTGCAGCAGCGAGGTGTCTCGGCAGAGGTGGCCGACGAGGCGGTGTCTGGGCTCTCGGCAGAGGGTGAGAAAGAGCGAGCCGCGTCTCTGGCGGCCCAGCAACGGGCGCGGGGAAAGCGACCCGAACAGATCTTTCGCTTCCTGGTCAGCCGAGGGTACTCGTCGGGTCTGGCAAGATCCGCCGCGCTGAGCGATGCAGACGACGAGATGGCCCACGACGAGTCGGTGTGATCGACGTTGAATGGCGCTGCGCGCCTCAGCCTGGGGGAGACGGTCGGTCGAACTGAACCTGCGGCGCAGAGGCTGAAGGTGCGACGTGTAGGCCTCTGAGGGGCAGATGCAGAAGCACACGCGCATGAGCGTTGACATGCACTCCCATACAACCGCATCTGATGGCACATTCCGGCCCAGGCGTCTTGTGAAGCGCGCCGTGAAGAACGGGGTGCGGGTCCTGGCCATCACCGATCACGATACGACAGCGGGGCTGAGCGAGGCACTCGAGGAAGCGCAGCGCTGGAGCATCGACATCATTCCGGCCATCGAGATCAACACCGAGTTCCACGATACCGAAGCCCACATCCTCGGCTATTTCATCGATGTGGAGAACGTGCCGCTGCAGCAGCGGCTGCTCGAGATCCGCGATCGTCGCCGCACCCGCGTTGCGCGCATGCTCGAGCAGCTTCGTGCCCACGGGGTCGAGCTCACCGAGGAAGACGTGGTCCGGCACGGCAAGGGCGACTCGCTCGGTCGCCCACACGTTGCCCAGGCGCTCGTTGCGCGAAGGTATGCCAGCAGTGTCCCTGACGCCTTCGACCGCTGGATTGGCCGCGACCGGCCCGGATACGTGGGGCGCGAGTCCTTGAGCGCGCCGGAAGCCATTGCCCTCATCCGAGGCGCGGGGGGCGTTCCCGTGATCGCGCATCCGCTGTACCTGCGGTCAGACGCGCTCGTCGAAGAGCTCATCGAGGCGGGGCTGGGCGGCATCGAGGCCGTGTATCCCACGCACTCTCCGGCGCAGCGCGAGCACTTCGCCGCACTCGCCAAGGCCCATGGGCTGGGCGTCACGGGGGGATCTGATTTCCACGGTCCCCAGATCAAGAAGATCGACGTGGGAGAGATCTCGTTCTCGCTCACCGATCTGCGGGCGTTCTGCCTGCAGGTGGGCCAGGAGCCGCCTCGTCTTGCGCGAGGGTGAGTCGATGAGGGCCTGGCCCCCCCTCACCTTGAAGATCGTGGAAGATGCGCTTCGCGGCGCCTCGTCGCGCTCTGCCGAGGCCGGCGGCGAGACGTGGCGCTGCCCGGAGAACCTGTTCGGGTCGTGCTCGCGTCTCATCCAGGAAGGGGGAGGGCGGCTGCTGACCTTGTCCGCATCCAGCGATGAGGCAGAAGAGCTGCTCCTCACCTACACATTTGAGCTCGGCGCGGCACGCACGTTCACGGTCAGCGTCTCTCCCCGAGACGGCACGGTCGACTCGCTCTTCTCGCGCTTTGTCACGGCTGACTTCCTCGAGCGTGAGGTCAACCAGCTCTTCGGCGTCAAGTTTCTGGGACACCCCAATCTACCGCTTGCGGGGCGGGGATCGGGCAGCCGAGAGAAGGAGGACCTCGCGTGAACCTGCGTCGCGTTGCGCTCATCGCCGTCGCCGCGCTCTCTCTCGCGCCTGGAATCGGACAGGGAGCCCCGGCGCCACCGAAGGCTGCACCTCCGTCGAAGCCGGGTGCGGCCAAGGAGCCCGAGCCCACGGGGGTGTTCGGCGAAGGGCAGCAGCTCTTCAAGGTCGGCAGATGGGAAGAAGCCATCAGGGCCCTCGACAGAGCCGTCAAGGAGAATCCGCACAACCTCCAGGCCTGGTACCTGCTCGGGCTCTCGCACATGCAGCGTCGGCAGTGGGCCGACGCCGAGCGCTGCCTGCTTCAGGTCGTGGCTATCGACTCGCGCAGCTACAACGCCTGGGTCCAGCTGGGAGACTGCGCGGCCTCTCAGGGGCAGTTCGAGCGTGGACGAGATTTCGTGCGCCGCATCCTCGCGTATGATCAGCGCTCGTTCTACGCCTACTACGCGCTGGGTGTCATCGACTATCGAGAGGGACGAATCGGGCCCGCCAAAGCCAACTTCGATCACAGCCGCGCCCTGTACGAAGACTTCGCGCCCACCTGGGTGAACCTGGCGGTGTGCTCGTACAACCAGCACCTCTTCCAGATCGCGCTGCAACAGATCCGCCACGCGGTCATCATCGAGCCCAAGAAGGCGTCGGCCCTGTTCCTCATGGGGTGGATCGCCACCATGGCGAACGACCTGGGCACGGGAAACCTGGCCTTTCGAAATCTCTTCGACAGCGACAAGCGGGGAACCGCCTACACCGATACCGCGAGGGCCTTCATCTCGCTGCAGGGCGGCAATGTGGCGCAGGCCCACACCTGGCTGCGCGAGGCCCTGAAGAAAGACCCGGACCTCGTGAAGGCCCGCGTGCTCGAAGCCATGGTGCTGGTGAAGGAAGGCCGCAAGAGCGAGGCGATCACCGCGCTGCAACAGACGCTCGAGCTCGACCCCCTCGATTTTGATGCGCGTGATGTGCTGACGCACCTCGGTGTCACGCCGCCTCCCTATGGGCCAGCCCGCCTGCCGGGGCAGCCTTCGAAGATCGTGCCCGCGGCGTCTCCCAGCGTAGCCCCTTCGCCAGCGACGGCGGCCTCCCCGGCGCCGTCACCGCTCCCTGGCGCGACCCCCGCGCCATCGCCCTCGACGAGCGGGAAGGCGCCGTCGCGCGTCCCCGCGAGGTCTCCGCTGCCGCCACCGCCGCCGGGCGTTCCGCGCCGATGAGGGTTGCGGTGGGGGCGTTGATCGGGGTGCTTCTGGCGTGTGGCCTGCTGGCCTCTTCGTGCGCGCCGGTGGCGCAGCGCTCGGCTGATCTCGAGTTCTGGACGCTCTCGCTCAAACCGACCTATACCGATTATGTCGAGGGATTGCGCCGCGACTTCGAGCGGGAGACCCCGGACCTGCGGGTGGCCTGGCTCGACCTGCCGGAGCGCGTTCTCTTCCTGAAGCTGCTGGCCTCTGTCGCGGCGGGGGATCCCCCCGATCTGGTGAACGTGGGCACGGTGGAGGCGAACCGCCTCGCGGCTCGTCACGCGCTCGTGAGCACCGACGGGATCGTCGATGACGCAGCGCGTCGCCGCTACTTCCCGCAGCTGTGGAACGCGGTTCATCTCGACGGCAAGAGCTTTTCGATACCCTGGTATGTCTCGGTCTCGGTGCTGATGTACAACAAGGACATGTTCCGCGCCGCGGGGCTCGATCCGTCGCGCCCTCCCACGACGTGGGATGAGATCGAGGCCGCCGCCCGCGCCGTGCGCAAGAGCGGTCAGTACGGCTACCTTCCCGTGATTCGCATCCTCGAGGAGTGGCAGGCCGATGGTCTGCCGGTGCTCGACGCAGCGGGGCGTCGCGCGGCGTTTGCCACACCGGCACACGCGGCCCGCCTCGAGGCGTACGCACGTCTGTACCGCGATGACGTGATCCCGCCGGAGACCCTCACGGGCGGGTACCCGGAAGCGGTGCGCCGCTACAAGGAGGGGCGGCTGGCCATGCTGGCCACGGGTCCGCAGTTCCTCCTCTCCATACGACAAGACGCCCCCACGGTCTATGCTGCCACCGGAGTGGCGCCGCTGCCGCGAGGCAAGGCCGGCATCGTTCCCGCTGCCGTCATGCACTTCGTGATCCCCGTGGGCAGTCGCAACCCCACGGCAGCAGCGAAGCTGGGGCTCTCGCTCACCAGTCCGCGAAACCAGCTCGCGCTGTGCCGCCTCGTGCCGCTGCTGCCGTCCACCGTGGAGACGGCTTCCGATCCGCTCTTCACCCGTGGCGCGGGCGAGCATCCGCTCGAAGATGAAGCCATCCGCATCGATGCCGCGCAGCTGCCGTACGCGCGTGACCTGAACATCTCCCTGCCCAAGGCCGACGTGATCAATCGCACCCTCCAGGAGATGGTGGAGAGAGCCGTGTACGGCCGCGCGCCCGCCATGCAGGCCCTGCAGGAGGCGGCGCGCACCTGCGATGCGGCGCTTCAGAAGGGCGAGCCGTGATCTCGACGCCTCCGGTCGCGTCAGAAGCCGCATCGCACACGCGGCCGCTGGCGCTTCGCTCCCTGCTCCTGGGCGCGGCGGGGGTGATGATCGAGTGGTACGATTTTGCCATCTACCTGTACATGGCGCCGGTGCTGGGGCGCCTCTTCGTGCCCGCGGGCGATCCGCGGGCCCAGCTGCTCATGGCGTACGGAATCTTTGCCACGGGCTACTTCTTGCGTCCGCTCGGCGCGCTGTTCTATGGGGCCCTTGGCGATCGCCTGGGACGCAAGCGCACGCTCATCACCTCCGCGCTGCTCATGAGTGCCTGCAAGGCGGTCGAGGCGTTGTTGCCCACCTATGCGTCAGTGGGGCTCTGGGCCCCCGCTCTGCTCATCATCATGCGCATGGCGAGCGGCTTCTCGATGGGAGGTGAATATGCGGGAACCTTCGTGTTCCTGCTCGAGCACGCTCCCCCTGCGCGTCGAGGCTTCATCTGCAGCTTCGCAAACACGATGTGCGCCGCAGGCATCGCTGTCTGCTCGCTCGTGGTGGCTGGCGTGAACCTTCTGGGCCCCGAGGTCGTGGCCGCGTGGGCGTGGCGCGTGCCGTTCGCCGTGGGGGCGCTCCTGGGGCTCGTGGCCATGGAGATGCGCGTCTCCATGGACGAGTCACCTCGCTTCAGCGCGTTGCTGGCCCGCGGAGAGGTCGCCCAGTCTCCCGTGCAGGAAGCCGTTCGCCGCGTGCCTCGCCAGATCGCGCTCGCCACGGTGCTCGCGGCCTGGATCGCCACCACCTATCATGTCTTCGTGGCGCTCATCCCGAGCTGGCTCACCGCCTGGTGCGGTGTGGCGGCGCCGGACGCGGCCTTGATCGCCAGCGCCGCATCGCTGCTGAACGTGCTCGTCATGCCGTGGCCCGCGCTGCTCGGTGACGTCATCGGGCGTCGCCGCCTGCTCGGAGCCGCGGCCGTGCTCATCGGCGTGCTTGCGCTTCCCCTCTTCTGGCTCATGGCGTCGGGTTACGCAATGGCCGGCGCCCTGCTGGCGGTACCGCTCTCGGCCGCGGTGAACGCTTCGGCGGCCACCCTGGCCGTA